>CALEKV010000139.1 GCA_937902525.1 uncultured Candidatus Saccharibacteria bacterium
TTTTTGAACCACTGTGCCGCGGCTTGTTCATGGAACGACCCGGCCTGTCCTTGGATTGCGATGTTCATGGACCTACTGTAGCATAGTTTGTGGTATGATTTTGCTTGTGCTAAAATGAAGGCAACATGCAAAGCGCAGAGGGAACAAAAATACAGGGCTTCACCATCGTCGAACTCCTCATTGTCGTCGTCCTTATTGCAATCCTTGCCGCTATCACTATCGTGGCATATAACGGCTTGCAAAAGCGGGCGCAAACTTCGGCCGTATCCACTGCGCTCAACCAAGCGTCAAAAAAAGTAAAACTCTATCAAGTAGATAATAGTAGTTACCCTGCGACCCTGGCGGCAGCAGGTATTGCCGATGACGAGGTTGTGTACCAATATTCAGGCAATGCAACCAGCTACTGTATAACTGGCACCCAAGGGACAACCAGTATGTATTTAAGCGACACCGTCACAAAGCCAACCGAGGGCGGGTGTGCCGGCCATGGGCAGGGTGGGGTAGCGGCAATTACTAACTTGGCGACCAATCCCAAGCCAGTTGCAGGCAGCCCGGGTGGCTATGCTGGCTGGCCGGGTGTCGGCGGGGCTGTTACATCCGGTATATATAATGATCCTTCGCTCAGTCGTACGGTGTGGCGTATGACGTGGACAACGGGCAGCACTTCAAATGGAGGGTCGTACTGGCAGAGTGATCCAGTTATTATACCGGGAGTGAGGTATCAAATTAGTCAAACAATCCGATCGTCGAAGAATCAGACTGTTACGCCATTGATTGTATGGGTGAATCCGGCGGCATCTGCCGAGACGGGTAATGTAAGTATGGGGGCTACAAACCTCGCTGCCGGCGTCTCGCAGCGTATGGGCGCGTCAGCCGTCGCACCCCCAGGCACTGGGCGCATGCGGATTATTGCATACGCAAACGGCGCTAAGTGGGAAGCGGGTAACACGCTGGATACTTGGGACATCTTTATTGCAAGAAGTGATAATACGGCGTTATTTAACTACGCTGACGGCTCATCACCTAACTGGGTCTGGAACGGTACTGCCAACGCATCTACGTCAACGGGGCCGGCACTATGAATCACACACATCGTCAACGCGGTTTTACGATTGTGGAGCTCCTCATCGTGGCAGTCCTTATTGCCGTATTGGCCGCAATTACAACCGTTGCTTACAATGGAATCCAAGGTCGCTCCCAGGACAGCAAGAGGATAGGTGATATGAAAAATATCCGAACAGTATTGGAGCGGTACAGGATTGAAAATGGGACATATCCTGCCGTGGCTAGGACGGGATCAAATGTGTCAGGTGACTACGAGCGGTCATATAAAGAGGATGCTGGCGAATTTCTTGCTGAATTAAAAGCATACGGCATGAGTGGGGGAGTACCAGTTGATCCAACGGACAGTGCGGGGACGCACTATATGTATTATTTATACTCATCCGCTAACGCTACAGCTTATGGCTGTCCAGTGGCAAAGCCTTCCTATATTCTAGGCCTTGCCTACACTCGCGCTTCTAAGACCGCGCCGCACCCAGACAGCCCGGGCTTTAGTTGTTCGGGCCGGAATTGGCAGTCGGAGATGTCGTGGGTTGCAGGGGGGTATGTTGAGTAAGAGTCGGCCGACACGTCATACACTGAATTGTGGCGGTGCGTGTTTGGCCGTGTAAGTCTAGCGGATTGATGCTTTATCTGATATAATACACCAGTTATCAACCTAAGATTATGTGAAACAGCATAATCATCCATAAGGATTCCAAAGGAGGTTCACTTATGAAAGAATACGAACTAACCGTTCTTATTCACCCAGACCTGGAAACAGATTTGGACGCGCCACTAGCTGTGGTGCGTAACCTTGTCACCAATAATGGCGGCAAAATTATCAAAGAAGAAGCCTGGGGCAAAAAAAAGCTTGCTTACCGCATTAAGGGCCAAGATTTTGCCGTGTACCATTACATGGAAATTGAGCTGCCAGCAGACGCGCCGCTAAAAATTAGCAACACACTGAACATTACCGACGGCGTTATCCGCTACTTGTTGGTAAAGGCCGATTTGAAGGGCCGCGCGCTTTTGGCTGAAGCTAAGGCGAGCAATCGCGACGACGAATCAGAAGAATAGGAAAATGGGAGATGCTAGAATCTAGACACTAGATTCTAGAAGGAAATATAAGAAAAGTTAGGGATGGACTGTTTATTCTAGAACCTAGTATCTAGCGTCCACTCCTAAAGGAGGTATTATGGCAAAAGGGTTCAACAAAGTAATTTTGATGGGCAACCTAACGCGCGATATAGAAATGCGCACCACGCCAAGTGGCCAAACCGTAGCTAACTTTAGTCTTGCGGTCAGCCGTAGTTGGAAAGGCCAAGACGGCCAAACCCAAGAACAGACCAGTTTTATTAACTGTGTTGCATGGGGTAAGCCGGGCGAAATCATTGCGCAGTACGTGAAAAAAGGCGACCCATTGCTTGTCAGTGGCCGTTTAGACCAACGCAGCTACGACGACAAAGACGGTAACAAGCGTCAGGCAGTAGAAGTAAACGTTGAAGACTTTAACTTCATCGGCGGTGGTAGCCGTGGCGGCGAAGGCGGTAGTAGCTTTAGCGCTCCAAGCGGCCAATCAAATAGCAAATCTAAAGACGTAGTAATTGAAGATATCGACGACAAGCCGATTGACCTCAGTGAAATTCCATTTTAATAAGGAGCACAATCATGAAGAGATTTAAAAAAGATGCACCTGTGTTTTTTGACTATAAAGACCCAAAAACACTTAGCCGTTACATTAATATTTACGGCCAAATCGAGTCTATTTCAAAAACAGCACTCAGTGCTAAGCAGCAACGCCAGCTGGCGACAGCCATTAAGCGCGCTCGCCACTTGGCGTTCTTGCCATTCGTCGCACAAGGCTAAATGATCGTGAGCGACGTACATGATGTCGCGCTCACAGCGCTGTTTATCGATGATGAACACGTTGTAATGCAAGCGCGAGATGAATATGCGCCGACCGCACCAAATATGCTGGCCTTTTTTGGTGGCGCAATGGAAAGCGGCGAGGACCCAAGGCTCGCCGCATTACGTGAATTGAAAGAAGAGACCACCCTTGAGTTTGACGACATCGACTTAGTGCATATTATTGATTATCCGCGACCTGAAAATGACGGAGTAATGCATTTATTCGCACTAAAAATTACTAGCACCAATTTCGAAGTAAAAGAAGGGAAGGGCATGTCAGTGGTTATTCTTTCTGAAGTGCCCCTTGAAAATGTCGCCGACGGGTCGAGGCTTGGTGCTATCTATCTTCACCGCTTAAAGCAAAAAGGAGTGTATTAATATGTACCAACCAACTGACCTTAAAAAAGGCACAGTATGCCAAATCGATGGCCAGCCGTACCGGGTGACTGACTATAATCAAAAGGTGATGGGGCGTGGCGGCTCTATCGTGAACGTCAAGCTGAAAAACCTGATTAATGGCAGTGTAATCCCCAAGACTTTTAAAGGCCAAGATAAAATCGAGACCGCACAGGTGAATGGCCGTGAAGT
>CALEKV010000140.1 GCA_937902525.1 uncultured Candidatus Saccharibacteria bacterium
CCGAGATCTACACTCTTTCCCTACACGACGCTCTTCCGATCTGGCGATACAATTTTAGCAATGGACCTAAGCCATGGCGGCCATCTAACGCATGGCGCACCAGTAACACGGAGCGCGCGTGAATATAACTTTGTGCGCTACGGCATGAAAGACGCTACAACGGGTGAAATTGATTACGACCAACTGAGGCAGCTTGCCCTTGAACACAAGCCAAAAATTATTTTGGCGGGCTTTAGTGCCTACCCGCGTGAGCTTGATTATGAAAAGTTTGCGGCCATAGGTAATGAAGTTGGTGCCTTATTGATGGCCGACATGTCGCATATTGCCGGCCTGATTGCTGGTGGCGTGGCTAAAAACCCGCTAGATTACGGTTTCCATGTTATGACTACCACTACCCATAAAACTTTGCGCGGCCCAAGGGGCGGACTTATTTTAAGCAACGGCGCGGTAGGAAACCCTCTAAAAAAGCCAGAAAAGACACTTATTAACATTCCGACCCTTATTGACCGGGCGGTATTTCCAGGCACGCAGGGTGGCCCACATATGAACACTATTGCAGCTAAGGCGGTGGCGTTTGGTGAAGCATTGCAGCCAAGTTTTAAAGAATATGCTGAGTTGGTGGTGCAAAATGCCGAACGCTTGGCATCAGAACTACAAAAACGTGGCTTCAAGCTGATTACAGGTGGTACGAGTAATCATTTAATTTTGGCTGACGTATATAGTAGCTTTGGCATTGACGGCAAGGTGGCAGAACAGGCGCTGGATAAAATTGGCTTAACACTTAACGCTAATGTGATTGCCGATGACCCGTTGCCGCCCTTCCGTCCGAGCGGCATACGTTTGGGTACGCCGGCACTGACAACGCGTGGTCTAAAAGAGGGCGACATGGTGTTAATAGCAGAGTGGATGTTGCAGGCAGTGAAAAACCACGATAACGAACAAAAGCTTGGCAGACTGAAGCTGGAAGTTGTGGAATTTTTAAGTAAACTTTAGTTAATGGGCGATTTACCATAATAAATTCAGCTCTATATGGAGCTGAATTTATTATCCGATTGCTTACGGGTAAAGGCTGGTTTGTTTTTTAAACTAGCCTCTGACTACCTGCAGACTACGACGCAGGACAGGCGATACCAGTACCGGAAGTGGTGCCGGCTGAATTAGTACCTGTTGTATTTGCCGTGTAGTCAAAGTATAAAATTTGCACGCCAGTGATATTGTTGGCATTGATAGCTGCTTGGTTTGCTGGACTACCGCTGCCGCACTTCCTGAATAGTAGTGTGCCTGGTGTATTAGCGGTGGCGGAAGGTGTGCCGAACGTTGCGCCGGTTAAAGCATAAGTCGTCGTTGAAGCTGCGCCGGTTAAATCGCTTGACAGTAGCGGGTATTTGCCTGTTGGGCCATCGGCTGCATAAATTTCAATTTTTTTGATTGCGCTGTTAGCTGCTGATTGAGCAGAGCTGGTATTAGCTCTTTTTTGTATACCGTTGTAGGCAACGATTGTTATGGCTGCCAAAATGGCGATAACGACTACCACTATCAGAAGCTCAACAATGGTAAACCCTCTGGTTGATCTTGTTTTCATACCCGAACTTATTCTCCTGTTTCAGTGCTTAATGATGTTATCCAATTAAATATTAACATATCGCTTATGCTTGTGCCAATGTTTTTAGGTGTAATTTGTTAAATTACAAACAATATAGGTACAAGATGGTTGTTTGCACTAATGATAAAAAAATCACAATCATCGGAGTGATGATTGTGATCAAGGCTTAGCTTATCTTTGACTCTATGAACATACTAAGTGCAAAGAGTTGCGCCAGTGGCTGTACTGGCAGCACCACCAATACCAATGCCAACGGCAGTATTCTTGGAGGCGTCAAAGTAAATCACCTGTGCTCCCGTTGCGCATTTTTTGTATGATACAGTTTTTTCATCAGTTGGAACAGTCCCTGTAACCTGTGATGCGTTATCAAGCTTTGCTTCGGCAGGGTTACCCGCGGTGCCTGCACCAGTGCCGAACCCAGTATTACTTGCTGGATAGCTGCTTTCAACCGCGTTGAACGCTTCGGCTTTCTTGACGATAGTGTTTGCCAGGCTTTGTGCCGAGCTTGCCTTTGCCCTATTCTGGATACCATTGTAAGCCACGATAGTGATTGCTGCCAAAATCGCGATAATCACGACAACAATCAAAAGCTCGACAATAGTAAAGCCCCTTTGTTTAGTTTGTTTTAGAGTCATTTATATGCCCCCTATTAAATTTTACTTATGTTTGTATCATACAGCTTAAGCTTTTATTTAGTCAATAGTAAATATGCGTTTTTATACTAGTGACACATGGTAGCTATTACGCCTATTTGTTGGTTTTGCTGGCGCTTAGTTCTAGGGTGCTGTTGGTGGTGGCGCCAGCTGCCGTGGTGCTGGTGGTGATGCTGACTTTAAGGCTATCGGCTTGAGTGGGGTCAGTTATGGTAGTGCCGGGATTGGCCTTGTTAAAATAAGTCACACTAAAGGCACTGACATTGGTCAATAATTTGGCGTCTTTTGCCACACATAGTGGGTTGCCGCCCTGGTTGATGGTGGTGCAGGTATTGCGCTGCCAAGGTGTGGAGCATGCAGTTGTTGCATCTGACGGCACAATAACTCGCCGATACAGCACGCCAGACTTTAAAAAGTAGATGGTTTTTGTATATAGTACCATGTTGATTTGCACTTGGCCTACGCATGACACTGGAATGGGATAGTAGACTAACTGCTGCGAGGCATCGGCTGGGTTTTTATCTGTGCCTGGCTGGCTAAAGATGATGGTATTACTGGTAGTCGCGCCACCCGATGTAAAAGCTGTGGTGTCATTGTTGACACCTTGCGGTGAAGTAACAGGGCCAGAGTTATCCAAAAAACCAACGCTGAAAAAGGCGTCTTGTTCGATTTGGTTTAAGGAATCTTGTATGTCGTACAAGGACTGTGTACGTGCGTTAGATACCATGACACTGCCAACTAGCGATATCATAAAGCCAATTAACGCGGCAGTGACTAATAGAACAATTGGTGCTATGACTAGCATTTCAACAAGGGTAAATCCGTTTGGCTTAGTTGGCTGGTATGTACGTGGCATGTGATATCGACTTTCCGTTACCATAATTTACAGTTGAAGTTATTTTTGGCAATGTGACACCATTGGAAATACATTCAATTGTGACTGTGGCGGATGCGCTAGGTAGGTTGGCATCGCTTGGGATGGTAGGCGCAGTACTGCCAACTGGGCCACAGGTAGGGTTTGTGGTAGCAACGGCTGAACGCTCACGCAAAAAACGGTATGCCAGGTTACTGGCAGTGGCGCGCATGCGTGTGTCGGTGCTGTCGTTCAGTACAAAGGAGTACAGTTGATAGGCTGTGGCCAGTAGTATTGTGCCTATCACCATGGCGACTAACAACTCAACGGCTGTAAAACCCCTTTGTAGTTTGTTCATTGGTGCTTACTCGCTTTCGTCTGGATTGTACCGTTTTCTGGTAGGTAATATAAATTAAACCTAACGCACGCTGTGTTAAAACACACTTTGTTGTCTGCGGTGATGGGTTCATACACGTATACGTTAGCTGTGGTGGCGGCGTTGATTTTGGCGGTGTCTTCCGCCCCGGTGTTGGCAGCGCTGCAGGGGCTAGTACTGGCAGTGGCGCAGATGGGGATAAAGGCGTCTTTAATGGTTGCGGTGCTGCTGACACTGGGCGGTAAAAAGCCTGCCAATACGGTGCCTGGCAGTAGGTTTTCAATATAGCCATTGACAGGGGGGGCGGGCAGAATACCGGCGACAGCGTTGCCTTCGGCGTGTAGTAGTTCGTTAACGCTTGGGTAGGTGCCTTTGGTAATGTATGATACCGGTGGAGTCACAAATGAGTTGCCGCGGAGATAGCGGCTTTCTAGGCCTTTGGCAATCACGTCGATATCGTTGGAGCGTTCAACGTTTCTGGCGTTGGTCTGGGAACTGCTAAGGTTAACCACACCGAGGGTCAGTAGAATAGCCATCACCACCATGACTACCACTAACTCGACGACCGTAAAACCCCTGCGCCATGTCATGTTATTAGCATAAGGTTTTTTTGTCTATAACTCAAGCGGTTCTTGCTCGATTTCGATATGAAACTTAGTGCGTACGGCGGCCTGGATTTCTTCGCGCGCGGCCGCTAGGTCGGCATAGCTGGTGGCAGATTCGTTAATTAGTACCAGAGCATTTTTGTCGTGTACCCGCATGCCGTGTAGTAATTGCCCCTTTAATCCAGTTTGGTCGATTAGCCAGCCGGTAGGGATTTTGCGTGCTTTATTAGCCATCTCGTAGCTGGGCATTTGCGGGTATTGCTCAAGGAGTTCGGTGTACTGCCAGTTTTCAATGATGGCATTTTTAAAGAACGAACCGGCATTGGGGCGCTCTTTGGGGTCGGGCAGTTTTTCGGTACGGATTGCCGTAACGACATCGCGGATAATTTGTGGTGTATATAATGTAATGTTATTTTCATCCAAATATTGCTGGACGGCGGCGTAAAATGGCGGCTGTGGTGTGGATTTAAATAAGCGGAAAATTACATGGGTGATGCCGTAGCGGCCAGATTCGCGCCCCCTGAAGATACTGTCGCGGTAGCCAAAGTCGCAATCCACGTTGGTAATGGTGACAAATTGGTTGTTTGTGCTGTCAAAGGCGTGTACTTCCACGATTGTTTCGGCAACTTCTTGGCCGTAAGCGCCAACGTTTTGGACTGGCGCCGCACCTACGGTGCCCGGCACTAGTGATAAAGCCTCAACGCCAGACAGGCGCATGTCTATGGTGCGCTTCACAAAATCATCCCAAACTTCGCCAGCGCCAACTTTTATAGTTATGTCGCCCGCGGTTTCAACAATAATCTCAAAACCTTTAATGGTGTTGCGGATAACCAGGCCATTAAAGCCTTCGTCGTGTGAGATGGTATTGCTACCGCCACCAAGTATAAAAAAGGGCAAGTTTTGGCTTTTGGCGCGTACCATTAGTTCTGACAGTTCTTGTGGCGTACTGGCGTTGGCCATAAATTTAGCCGGGCCGCCAAGTTGCATTGTGGTGTAGTTTTTGAGCGGAATATTAGCGTGGATTTCCATATGTGGCTATTATACCCCAACAAAACAGGCTAGTGAACTAGCCTGTTTTGTATGGTACACCCGGCAGGGCTCGAACCTGCGACCACTTGGTTCGAAGCCAAGTACTCTAATCCACTGAGCTACGGGTGCTCGATTACTATGTATTATAACATGTGACTTGAGGCTATACAGGATGTCAGTTATACTGGTATGAGATGTATGGAATAGAAGAAGCGCTGGGTTCATTGCGGCCAATTTTTAATGTGCAGTCAGTTTTGATGTTGATTGTTATATTGTTTGTGGCGTTTGTGATTGGCAAAATATTGGGTGGTGTCTTACGTGCCGCCAGCAGGTTTGTGCGCAAGCGTGCCGATACATCCACCAATCTAATTACCGGCAACTGGTTGCGGCGGGCGGAGACGTGGATTATCCTTTCCATTGCAATCATGCAAGTCCTGTTGGTGATCGGCGCATTTTATGTTTGGTGGGGCGGCCAACACCCCGGGCCGGGCAGCTCGAGTGGTGCCTTGATCGGCGTTAGCGCTTTTGCGGCCATTTTGATCGGTGGCATCACCGGGCCATTACTGCGAGACCTAGTCTTTGGCGCCAGCATGATGGCGGAGCATTGGTATGGTGTAGGTGATTTGATAACAATCGACCCCAAAAGTAAAAGGCGTGGTTGAAGCAGTTACTTTGCGTTCGACACGTATCAAGGGTATCAACGGGGAGACTTATTGGGTCACAAACTCTGCAATCCAAGGTGTAAGTGTGGCTAGGAGGGGTGTGTTATGGGTAGCGGTTGAGCTGTTTGTCAATGATGTTAAGAAGGCAGAGCAGATGGTGGCGGACGTGAATGTTTTATTGCCAACTGGGGCTTCTTTGTTGGCAGAGCCGCTCGCTATCAAGTATATTGAACAGCGCGCCAGCAAGGTGTGGCGTGTGACGGCTGTCGGTGGCGTGGCGCCCGGGCGCGAGTGGATTATGGAAACCGCGGCGGTGGATACTTTCAAGCTGTTAGATGAAAAACGTAAAAAACCAATACTAGTTAATGTGCCGTTCGCTCATTTTGATGATCGCGAAGCCGAGTCTGAGTTACGGCGGGCGGTTAAAAATGCCCGCAAGCCATATCAAAAGTTTGATTATTCCAAATTGACGCCCGCGCAGATTACCCAACGGACAAAAAAAAGAAAATAACGCGCCATTTACAGATACCAGCTTTTTTGGTATAGTGTTTTAGTCATATGGGCCAGTAGCTCAGCTGGTTAGAGCACCTGCCTCTTAAGCAGGGTGTCGTGGGTTCAAGCCCCACCTGGCCCTCCAAGTAAAGCGACCTACCTTTTTGGCGGGTCGTTTTACTTGGCGCATAAAAAGCCGGTATAGGGTTTTTGGCGTAAAAAGCGTATAATTTACCCGTATGACACAGCTGAACACTATCGGCCAGCACTTTGCTAGTAATCTTGCACGGGCCAAAAATATTGCCGACTTCCGCGCCAAGCAGCATGGGCAAGAAGCAAAAGTCAATGTTGTGGGAGCGGGGGCGGTAATTACCGCCGCTTTTGAGCAGTTGCGCAACGCCGCCGAGAACACCGAAGAACACTTGTTGCTACAAAGTGCAATTAAACGGTTTTTTAAACGGTTATTTATAACACGTGACGATACGCTGCTTAAACGGAGCGGTGATGAACTGGCGGTGGAATTAACTTTCGCCGGTTACGTTCCTAATGATTCTCTAGCCAGGACTCAAGTAGATGACATAACTAAGCTCGCGGAACAGTATTATTACACGTACGAGCGCATAATAAACGAACGCAGCGCTACGGGCGAACAGGCACTGAAGTGGACGCTGGATGTGCTTTCTGCGCGCGCGGAAGGAGTCTTGAACGACCACTCCATGGATGATGCCTTTGTGGACACGGCCAGCGAATACTTAACGAGCATGGTGAGCGACCGCGACCGCGAGGCGCAAGATTATGGCGCAAGGCTGCTAGTAGCGGTGTACCAGGCCTTACTAAAGAGCAACCAAGCGCTTATGCGTGGCGTGCTGTTGCAACGTTACAATATTACGCCTAATGAACACAGCCAGTATGTTTCGTTTAACAAAATGATTGACAAGCTGTTTGACAGTAAGCCAGTCGATAAATTAACCCGCTTTGTCGACAGGCAAGGCGCACCGCTTAGGATTTTGCGGCGCATGATGCGTGACTACCCAAACATTGACACGCTATTGAACAACAAAGAGCAGTTTTTAGAAGCTTACGAGCAAGAGATTAACAAAGAATACGAAAATATTGGCCAGCGATTGAACCGTGCGATTATTCGTAGCGTGATTTTTTTAGTAATCACGAAATTCATCATCGGTATTGCTATGGAGGTGCCATATGATATGTGGGTTTATGGCGAAATACATTGGCCGGCTTTGATTATTAACTTATTATTCCCGCCGGTGTATATGATATTTCTGCGTACCACGCTGACCCTACCGCCGTACGCTAATACCACAGCACTGATAGGCCGCATGGAAACTATGATGTACGGTAGCAGTGAGCAATTAAGTAGTGCCCGCGTGTCCGAACGGCGCTACGGTAATGTCTTTAGCTTTATTTATACTGGTAGTGCGCTAGTGATTTTTGCCGCCGTAATATGGCTGTTGTTGCAATTTGGCTTTAGCTGGGTGCATATCGTTGTGTTCTTTTTGTTCTTTAGCGCAGCAAGCTTTTTGGGCTTCAGGCTTAGCCGTTTGGTGCGTGAACTTGAAATTATCAAGGCACAACAAAACGGGCTCACTTTTATACGAGATTTAATCTACTTGCCGTTTGTCATTGTAGGGCGTTGGATGAGCGAAAAATATGCAAAAGTTAACATTGTTACCATGTTGTTGGACATGGTGATTGAACTGCCGCTTAAAACGGTGTTGCGCTTAATTAGGCAGTGGAACGGGTTTATTGATGACCGTAAGGATGCTATTTGATGGCGAAAAGCTTGAGCGGCGCCGAGCTAGCCGGGTACATCAAGGAGCGCCAAGCTAAGCAAGTGCGGGCTTTGCGCCAGGCTTATAAAATCTTCCCAAAATTGGCTATTTTAATGACCCCTAGCGCCAATAACGTAATTGGCGCATATGTACGCGGCAAGCAGGTGTATGCTAACGACATTTTGATAGAAGTTGTGGTTGAAGTGTGCGAACAAAGCCAGATGATTGAAACGATAGAACGATACAATGCTGATGATGCAGTGCAGGGCATTATTGTTCAGTTGCCACTGGATAACGCAGGCCAGACAGATGAAATAATGAATACAATCGCGCCACAAAAAGACGTTGACGGCTTAGGTGAACAAGCGGTATATAATAGTGCGACTGCCGATGCGATCAATTGGCTGTGCGGCGGGTATGGCGTTGACTTACAGCATGGGCGGGTTGTCGTCATTGGACGGGGTCGGTTGGTCGGCAAGCCATTGTTTAAAATGTGGCGAAATGCCGGCTATGACGTGACGTCGCTTGATGTTGATACAAAAGATAACACTGAAATCTTAAGTCGCGCCAATGTGATTGTGAGTGCGGCTGGTGTGCCACGGTTAGTAACGTCAAACAACGTTAAACAAGGGGCAACCGTGATAGATGCTGGTACCACCAGTGAAAATGGTGCAGTAGTTGGCGATGTGGCCGATGATGTGCGTGCCCGGGCGGACGTGTCAATTACTCCCAAAATTGGTGGTGTTGGTCCGTTAACAATCGCGCTGCTGTTTGATCACGTAATACAGGCCTGCCAAAAGCAGGTCAGCTAAGCTTCAGAGTCTGCTTAACCTTGTTAACCACTTGGCTTGGCGTAAGCTCGGCCTTAACAATATAACTTGAAACGCCCAGATTTTTTAGCGCAGCGGGGGCTTCCTCTTTGCCTAAGTTGGTCAAGATAATGACCGGCACGGTTTTATTAGTTTTTCTGATTAGGGCCAGAGCTTCATCCCCGCGCATGTGTGGCATTTGAATGTCCAGCAAAATAATATCCGGCTTAAACTCGTTTGTCATCTGTACGCCAATTTCGCCATCACTGGCCGTCGCTACCTCAAAACCGGCTGCTTCAAACTTCATGCGGTACATCTGATTGATAGTTAAATCATCCTCTATGATGGCAATTTTTGTCATGGTTTTACTATATCAGTTTTTGGGGTTGCTTGATATAGTAAGGATATGCAAGATGGCGGGGTGTATACACTGGTGGCTTTGTGCGGCATGAGCGCGTTGTTGTTGACCGGCCTGGTGGTTTATGAAATTATTTACGCACGCCGTCATCGCCTAAAGATACCGCTACCAATTGTGCGGCAAAAAGACTTGGCGCTTGACAAGCAGGCTGATTTACAGCGTCAAATAGACGATGCTACTGTGGAGCTGCGTCGGGCAAATGATGAGCTGCGGCGCCTAGATGAAGTTAAGGATGAATTTGTGAGCATGGCTAGCCACCAGTTACGTACGCCACTGACAAGTGTTAAGGGCTATCTTAGTATGGTGCTAGAAGGTGACGCAGGTGCAATTAACAACGACCAGCGCAAGCTACTAAAAGAGGCCTTTACTAGCAGTGAACGCATGGTGCGATTGATCGGAGACTTTTTGAATGTGTCACGTTTGCAAAACGGCAGGTTCACGATTGATTGCAGCACGCAAGTAGATTTGTCGCATATTGTTACGCAAGAAATCGCGAACGTTAAGGAAATAGCTGCCTCACGTGGCATCGGCATTGCCTACCATCAGCCGGCGCATTACCCAGTGTTATATATAGATGAAG
>CALEKV010000141.1 GCA_937902525.1 uncultured Candidatus Saccharibacteria bacterium
ATCAAGCGCGGTAATCTGGGCTTTGTGTTCGGCAGGGGTGCCATTTTGGATAATCAGTATCGTACCAACCCGTGCTGATGGCGCGCCAGGCGCATCCGTGGAGCTGGCAGCAGCAAAGATAGCGGCAAAACTGTCGCCGCTTGGCAGTTTAGAGCCGTCTGCGATAAATGCCAGCCTGAGGGTTTGACGTGGTTCAATTTCATACTCGCTATAATCAAGCAAAACACCTGCTTTCATCATATCGTTATCGTAAAACTGCAGCCCTCCTTCTGCGTTTATTTGCTTAAATGCTTGAACGGTAAATGTATATTTTGTCTTAACAGATTCAGTATTAGTAATATCAATAAAACCTTTTTTATTGTTGCCACTTTGTAGCTGCACGTTATATACGACTGGTGCAACCTTTAACCCCTTTGCGGGCATAGGAATAGCTAAACACAATAGCACAGCAATGACGGAGATGATTTTTTTATTCATGGTGTATACGTGCCTGTAATAGTGACTGTGTTGACATACGGCGCGCTGCCCGTGGCCTGACTCGCTCCGACATCGGCTCGCAAACCTAGCGTAATGTAATCAACTGCACTCTGTATGCCTGTACGCGTGTAAAAACTAGTGGATACATTTGGGAGGGCGGCGTATTTCGTGCCAGTTGCCCACTTTATGGGTATTGGTGTTGCGTTTGTATCAGCCATGGTGAAACCTAAGCCCTTTGTCGTTCCTTCGGCCCACGCCGCTGGAGTGGTAATAGTTCCACTTGATAACGCCGGTATCGTGTAGCCGCCGCTTGTCAGGTCATGGTCTTGACTAATAGATAATGTATAGCCGCTCGCATCGGTAAGTGCAATGACATCTGCCTGTACTGTGTTTGACGTGCCGGGGGTTATTGCACCCAATGCCACGCCGCTCACTAAACCATCCACGCCTGCAGCATGCTCTGCCGCAATTTCGTCAGCACTTAAAACGCGGTTAAACACTTTGCTTTCGTCTACCGTGCCGTTCAGGTAATACGCCGCACCGGCCGAACCAATCGTCACCGCGCCTGTTTGGTTCAACACCGTTGCGGTACACGCTTGCTTTAACGCACCGTCAACATACAATTTAGTGCCATTAGCCGCACCGCTGTTCATGGTCATAGCCACATGGTGCCATGCGCCATCATTTACTGTTGTTGTGTCAACGCACACATCAGCATCGCCCGTTTGGTTATGAACTGCCAGTTTACCCGCAGTGGTACGCGACAACGCAATTTGCCAAGCGCCGCTTTTAGCGATAATGGTCCGCCCTAAGCTTGCCGTGCTAGTTTTAAACCAGGCGCTTGCCGTAACAGTGCTTGTTTGTAATGCCGCAATATTAGCCGCTTGCGCAAACTGGCTGCTTGTGTCAACAAACACCAAACCGCCGTCAACCTTACCGGCACCCCACGTAGGAGTGTTGTTTAGCAACGCGTTATTGCCATTGATAGATAGGTCTTGTGCGCTCGTACCACGGGTATCTTCCATGGGCCAGTAACCAACAAGGCCACTGGGCTGCAATGTCAGTTGCAGGGCGTTTTGAAGCTGGGACACATACCCAGCAGTCAATGTATAACTGCCACCACTGCCTTCACCAATAATCGACTCACCGCCAGTGTCAACCAAATTATACGACGCACTGCTAGTAGCGCCGCCAAGGGAGTTACCAAACGTACCGTTGATTTTCCAGCTGGTGCCGCTATACGTTTCGGCAACTGCGCCTGTAAAACCAACCACAGTACAAACTACAGCTGTTGTCAGTGCCCATGCCTTAAAAAAACTTTTCATACACGTAAAACTACTATGGCTACACCCGCTAGCCCGCGCATTATTTTTTCGCCGCTTCAGAAGCCATTAACTTTGCGGCCTGCCCTTCGTCGTCTAGGTTCTCAAAAAACGATATTTGGCTGTTATTAATAATAACTTCGTCCTTAGGGCCATGGACGGCGCTGGTAAGCTTAATAAGCTCTACGGCGTTAGTATCGGCGGCCGCCTGTGGGTCAGCACCGGTAGCCTTGCCCTGAATGTAATAGACATTGCTCATTTTTACATACGTTCCGTCAATCGACTGCAGCTTACCAAAATAAACCTGGCCGTTTGTCAAAAACACCGCTTGGTACCCCTTGCCTATCATTAAACCCGGGCGCAGCATAAAATAATACAGGGCCGCTGCCGCCAACAAGGCAACCACCACCACAATGCTGGTTGCCCAGCGGAGCTTGTGATTACGCCGCCTGTTACGTAGCGCCGCTAGCTGCACGTTATTGCCCATATGCGCCGTAGCGCTGGCTACCGCTTCCCTATTTGTCGGTTGCGCCGCCCCGGGGCGAACGTTCATGTCTAACATACTCACTGCTACACTCCTTCCCATATTGTACTGTTATTATTGTATAAAAAATTAGGTATTTTTACCATATGCGTTAAGCACAATAAACCCAAGTCTCAAAACCCCCTGCCCCGTTGTAATACAAGGTTTTGAAAATCAAGCCTATACGGCCCTACTGTACAATACAAACACTGTACGTTTTGCAATGCCATTAACGAGTCAGGCTTTTAGTGCGCATTGAGAAATAATCCACATAGACACCAGTATAGGCGGCAACTCTGTTGACGATATTAACCTGTGGCAGTTGAAATGCGGTAGGTAAATTGGTTGTGTGTGTTTGCTTTAAAGTACCATCAATATAAAACTCGTAATTGCCTGATGCATTTTTGACTATTTCTAACCTGTACCACGTATTAGCAACTACAGGCACGTTGGTATCATTTGGCGATTCAGTTGAAGTGTTTTTTGTAATAGTACGCCAATTTGTTGCATTTTTCGAGTAATCGTATTCAAAGTACGCACCAGAAGGAACGATGTCATTACCATGATAAGGATCTTCCAGTAATCCTATGCGTAATTTGCCGTTCTGCGTAGTCGCTGCGCTTGAATGCATACGCACGATAAAGGTAAGCCTATCGAATTTGCTTGGACTAATCGGCCTAAGCGCCATTGCGGCACCCCAACCTGACGAATTGGTTGCGGGAGTCACCATTATTACACCGGGGTGATCCGCATGTTCATTATCAGTCATCACTTCACAAGCGCGTTTTGGAGTTGGACTCGTATCTTCCCTGCAAGACCACCCAAGCTCGCCTGCATAATCCCAGGTATTTTCATACGCTTCCAAATTACCAGTCATAAATTCATCTTTTATATCTAGCACTTCATAGCTGCTCGATACGCAGTTTCGCCAACCGCCGTTTTCGTAACACCTAAACGCTTGTGCGAAACTATTGTAATACATCGCACCTTCAACCCCCGTTGGGTCGCCAGTGTTCGTTTTGTTGCCAAGCACCAAAACCACACCCGTTGTGTTACCGGCGGTTGGGCCGATATACAACCGTGAACTTGTTGAATCAGCAATAAACAGCGCTGCGCCACTGGCGTTTTGCAACTGAAACGCAGTCGCACTGTCATTGCCAGTGCTTGGCTTAATGATTGCCGTGCCAGTGATGGTTGTTGTAATATTACTACCAGATTTGCCAATATTAATTGATGACGCATTTGTACCGCCCATGTTCATAGCAACCGCCGAAGCCGTGTCTAATGTTGTCGCATAGAGCGTTGGGGTTGTAACGCTTGTGGTAAAGTTCGGGTTCATAACAGTATTCAAACTAGTGCACGTGCCACCAGACCCTAACGTTATTGCGTTGCCAGTACCACTAACGTTACCAGAACCACTTGGACATGTCAGCGTTATGCTACCTTGCACTGCAGTGTTCGCAACCGAGCCATACGATGTTGCCAGACTGATGCTACCAGCCCCGTTGGTTATAGCTATACCCGTACCGGTCAACGCCGCCAGCGCATACCCTGTGCCATTTCCAATCAAAAGCTGCCCATTGGTTGGCGTGCCGGTTACGCCGGTTCCCCCATTCGCAATGCCAAGCGTGCCACTGACTTCGCTGCCGAGGGCAATCGTGCTCGCAACACTAAGGGCACCGTTACTGCCAGAGGTTTTGACGAAACCATTGGCAGTAAGTTTACTTAGGCGTACATTGCCTTGAATATTAACGGTACCAGCGATAGTGCTGCCAATAGTCACATTAGTTGTTGATCCGGCAGTGCCACTAGTGCCAATATTAATAGTTTGAGTAGCAGCATTACCAGCAGCTATGCCAATTGATATAGTGTTAGTAATGGTACTGCGTCCAATAGCGAGCGTACCCGACAGGGTAGTCGACCCTATATTGATAGCGTTGGCGCTTGTGGTGCCTATACTCATTGCAGTAGCGGCTGTGGTGTCAAAGAGTGGCGCCCTTAACGCGGTGTCCGCTAGGCCCGTACCACTAATCCAGAAATTACTTGTTGCCTGTTGAGCGCTAGATTGATTTTGAATATAGCTCGCACTCCCGCTTGCGGTTGCAAACGCAGTACTATCTAGACCGTCTAGCAAGTCGCTATTAAAGGCATAGGCGCTTGTAGCCAATTGGCTGCGGCCCATAGGGCCCTCCCAGGTTTGGCAACTAGCGGTGCTGCAGGTAGCAGTGGCAGGGTTAGCTAGGGTTATTTCAAAATACAAGCTACCGGCACTGAAAATTGTTGGATCGGTGAATGCGCTTACATCGCCGAGCCTAACCGTAAACAAACCATTGGTCACCTGAACGCGATTGGTCGTTTCGCGGGTCTCGCTCCATTTCAAGTTGCCGGCGCTAGCAGTATCGTACAGAGCAAACTT
>CALEKV010000142.1 GCA_937902525.1 uncultured Candidatus Saccharibacteria bacterium
CTATAACTAAATTTCAAAAAGTCCAGTTTATAGAGAGTTACAAAAATAAGCCCGATTATTAATAACCCTATGGCGTCGACTTGTCCGTGCAAGGCCGGGAGCAATAACCCCGGAAAAAGTAAAAGCGCCAAACAGCCAAGGACCGCCATGCGTGCAGTAAAAGCCTCCTTATGATGCAAATAAAATGCATATACTCCAACGAGCACTGCTGGAATAATGTAGACATTGATAATAGACATCACGTATGCAGCTCGCCCCACGCCTGCTACCTTTAAGATGGGTAGAAGCAGAACAAGTGGACTGTAGTTATAGTCTGTCTGAAAACTCTCCCACAGAAGATTTATAAGCTGGTAGAGTGTTCCTTTGTGCAACAACTCTGTGAGCTCTATGGCGGGCGTCCAATAGCCGGAGATATCCCAATAATACACCGTGGATTCAGTCCGCATATACCAAAAAGCGATCGCGTTGACGAGAAGAATCACGGTACCTATCCCTCCTAGCAAAAACAGCAACCGCCTATTCTTTTTTAGGGCTTCCAGGGCTTGTGCTAACCAACTTTTCACAATGCAAATCATATCACATATACCTCAAATACCGCTGAATGATTCAGATACACACGGTGGCGTATATGTACTAAAAATGATATGATGGGTACGACTATTACTTGAGTGGAGGCTTGCACGACTAGTGAAAAAAACACTTTTTACCACAATACCCATTAATCAGAACCCAAATACATTTCCTAAGAAAACGGGTAAAAAAATACTCCTTAACACTACGAATCATTCCGTAAATTACCTCTTCAGTTCTCCTCTTCGACTCAATAAAGAATCGGCCGTGGTTGAGGTGCGAGCAGAAGGAAAAAAAGTAGAAAGCTGCAAACTTCTTATCCTAAGTAAACGTATGCGCGTCGTAAAGGAGCTCGCATTAAACCAACGCTATTTTTTTGACGCCCCTGGTAATGTTCATTTTCTTGCCATTACTCTTCCTGCGGGCGCGGAGCTCAAGATTCAGAAAATTACCATCAAACGAAGCGATGAAAAACAATCTCTGCTTGACAGCCATTTCAAGGGGGATGTTTTGATGATTCTTCCCGAAGTGCCAGTTGTTGGTAGCGCCTCGGGAGCATCGTATATCGCGCGGCTGAAAACACTTCAAGACCTCGGCCTCAAGCCTGTGCTCGTTGCCGCCAGCCCAGATGATCTCGACACTACGGTGCTCCATGAAGTAGACGATAAACTGATTCTCAAGACCGGATATAATGAAGTCCGAACGGCCCTGCAGACAAATAGCTACCGTAAAATTATCAGCCTCTGCTTCAATGAAAAAATAGCCCAAATATT
>CALEKV010000143.1 GCA_937902525.1 uncultured Candidatus Saccharibacteria bacterium
GACACTAAAAATAAAACCGAAGATATCGAAATGTCTATGCGCATCCGCGCCGCCGGTTTTAAATGCACTTACGCCGAAGACGTGGTCTGCTACACCGAAGGCGCTTCCGATATTAAAAGCTTGATATCGCAGCGGGTTCGCTGGAAAAAAGGCCGGCTTGATACCTTTGTAAAATACAAGAGATTATTTTACTCGACAGCCGACGAGCACAACTTCTTTTTAACATTTTTCATTTTGCCATTTTCACTTTTGACTGAAATACAGCTTGCGTTCGAACCCATTGCTATAGCCATACTAATTACATATAGTTTTATAACTGGTGAGTTCCTATCGCTTGCGATTGGTATCACTTCCATATTTTTGGTTTACGTCATTGTGTCGCTTTTTCACAACACTCACCCGCGGCCCGGCCTTGTGCTACTGTTTCCGTTTACCTGGCCGCTGTTTTATCTACTTGACTGGATTGAGTGGCTAGCGCTGTTCCGAAGCCTGATATTAATCAAAAGCGGCAAAGACGTAGTATGGCAAACTTGGAATCGACAAGGCTTGCAAGATAAAAAACAAAAGGTTGCGCCATGAATAAAAAAGAATACCGAATAGCTAATGTATTAATCATTGCCATTATGATATTTTTCGCCATCCTAGCAATCAGCCTATCATCCAACCTTTCATTAAAAGACTTAATTGCACAGACCTTTAACGGCCTGCTGGGTAAAAGTAGCCCGGACGATACCGCAATCGCCAGCAGGTGTAGCAACAAGCCGGCACTTAACATATCCTCACCAGATCTGTATTTGCGCAAACTCCAGCAGTATCAAAATACGTGCCAATCATTTGTCACAGACCGCTTGATGATATTCACCTTGTTCCCTCAAGATAGCGCCTCCGCCGCTACACTAGCCGATAATGTAGCTGGCACGTTATTGGCTTTTCAACAATCGGGCGTTAATCCGCTTATTATTGCAGAACCATACATACATGACGGCCCCATGTCATACCGGCGTTACATGAACGGCGAATACGATCAATACGTGCGCGAATTTTTCGAAAACTTACAACAAAAAGGTATAACGAGCGATTCCATTGGAACATGGGTACCCTTCCCTGAATCTAATACGCCAAGCTGGGATAACAAGGACACCGAACCGAAGGATTTTTCAACGGTCGTAAATAAATATCTAAGAACGCTCAGGGCTATCTTTCCGACCGCTAAGGGCAGCATATTATTAAATGCTACCACATACGAACCAACAGACCTCGAATACGCCGATGGCAATTATTTAAGTCTTGTGTCATATGTGCAAGATATCGATAAAAGATTAGTCAGTAGTGTTGGAATACAAGGCTTTCCGTGGGTGTCGCGCGCCAACCAAAACCGGCGTGAAATATTTAGGGCATCGGAATTTTTGCAACCAGACTACGCCATCGAAGCTGCACGGGAACTGCGCACACGCGATATATGGTTCAACACAGGTTCGTTTGCAGCTAAGTACACAAACGCACCCGAACAGCTAGCGTCTATAAACGCCAACGATCGCAAAGCAATCCTTGAAGGCATTTTGCAAGAAGCTCAAAAAATCCGGCAACTTCAACAAAACGAATACCGCGTTTCCATTAATCTGTTTGCGGAAGATAAATCAGGTAGCACCGAAGCCACTGACTGGTCATATCTTAACGACCCATCCACGCAAAAAATCTTAAAAGAATTCTTATCCGCCGCCAACCAAGCGGACATACCAGTGTGGATATACGACAAAGACAAATCTGCCGCACGGTAATAACTAACCCGTGCCATGCCGAACGAGCGCAATTAAAGGCATTTTTTACAAGTACCCGACACCGTCAGACTGCCTGATATTGAACAGCCGCTGCCAACTGCTTGTTCCAGTAGCGGCCGAACCTGAAGGTCTAGCACTACGTCCTTTAGCTCACCGCATACATTGCACACAAAATGATCGTGCGAATCCGTATTAACATCAAAACGCATAGCATTGCAGGTGCCACTTGGCGCCAGCTGCAATTCACCACGCTGCAACATCCGTGCTGTTATACGGTGCACCGTTGTAGCGCTAAGTTCAGGATAATCGTGCCGCATGGCATTAATTAAATCGTTATTTGTTGCATGCCCATACTGGCCCATGTAACGCCGAACCTCACTGATATATCGACTGCCACGGTCAACCGCTAACCGCATATTATTGCTGCGCCTCCACAGCACACGCCACGCTTGACCAGTAATTATTAGTCAGCTCCATACTTATATTATACATTGAAATTATTCCGCTAGGCGACCGCCGTTCGTACCGGCGCGATTACCGCTAAGGCCTTGTTGTGAATACTAGCCTTAGTGGCATGGTCAAGGTTGCCGCTGATGGCCCTTGTCTGAAGACGTGCATAGGTGTTAATACCGCGGTAAATAGCCTGCAGGTGCTCCACTCCGCCCAAAAACAGTGGCGCCGCCGAACCCTTTGCCACCTTTTTAAAAGCCGCATCAACTAGCCTAAAATAGTCCCGCAACATTGTCTTGTTTTCGCTCGCCGGATCGGCCTGTTCATGGTAGCCAATACCACCATGATTTTTAGAAGCCATGTTTATCGAATACATTTGGCGCGACTTTTGGAATTCATCAATATTAAGACCGTGCAGCACATCTTGCGGTAAATTACCCAACGACACGTTGCTGAACTGCGATAAGTCTCCCTGATACAACTTAGTTTGCTTGCCACTTAACACTAGCACGTAATATGGCGCGTTGGCCCTAACGGCATGTTTTAGTGGTTTTGTATCAAACGCACTACCCACATACACTAATGGTTCAAAAACAAAATGAGGAACTTGGAACTGTCTGAATAATCCCGGCGCTAAAAATATTGCTAAACTGTGCCGTGCCGGCGGCCAAAGTGTATTATTCATAAGCAAATCACGAACGGGCGCGGTAATATCAGACACATTTTTTTTATCAGCGCCAGCGCCCATGAGTTGATCTTCTGCCTGACGTAACATATTTTTAACTACATTACGACCGTCGCTGGTCGCAAGTGGCCCACTGACTGCCGGCACATACAATGTCACACAATAGTCACTCTTATGTTGTTTCAGCTCCTCAACATCTCCCTGGGTTGGTATGTAATTCATAATCACCTCCTTTGGTCTTACCTATACTTCATCGTCGGCATCCCACAGAACCCGCTCCACTTCTGCGTCATCAACTTGATCGAACGAATCATAGTGGCGGCTAACGGCGCCCATGAACAACTGTGGGTCGCTTAATACTACCACCTTGTCCGCTACGGTCTCCAACTCGGCAACGCTTTCCGGGCTAGCCACAGGGACCGCCACAATGACACGCGCTGGTTGTTGCTTGCGCACTGCCCAGGCAGCCGCCTCCATAGACAGCCCCGTTGCCATGCCATCATCTACCAAAATAACCGTCTTACCCTTAAGAGCTACCGCTCGGTGATAATCCCCATAATACGCCGCCCGGCGACGCTCAATTTCCTGGTAAGCCATTTGCTCAGCCTGGTCCAACCACTCACTATCCGCACCCTCGCCACGGTCCGCGTTACGATAATATGGTTTTTGTCCATCCACCACCGCCCCCAACGCGCATTCCGGGTCAGCTGGGTAGATAATTTTTTTAACCAAAATAATATCAAGTGGCGCCCATAACCCCCTAGCCACGCCCGCCGCCGTCACAACGCCACCGCGCGGAATCCCTAACACTACCACGTCATCATCTTGGTAAGGTTTTAGTAAGCCAGCTAACTGCATACCGGCATCGTATCGGTTTTCAAAGCGCTCATCTGACGTTGCTTCATCTATCACTCGTTCGCCTACCATGTCCGCTGCCGCCTCCTTAGCTTGCGCTCGGTTATACACCCATTTAGCGCCCGCAGCCCAAAGCGTTCCATAATATATTTCACACATATTACTGACACCGCCCATTTTTAGGATTTTTTTCACAGACACAGTAGTTAATACCGTGACAAAGTAGTAGCAAAGGAGGGATATATGCAACGCGCACCTTTATGGATAATTGCTGTCAGCCTGTTAGCAATAGTAGCCGTTTTAGGCACATGGACATACTTTTTATGGACCGGGCGCAATTCATCGCCAAACAAAACAGTAGTAATCAATTCATTCGCGACATGCGTGTCGGCAGGTAACTCCACCACTGGTACAGCGCCAAACCGCCAGTGCCACGATACAGCAACAGACACAACCTACGACGAACAATCTGGTCAAAATAATAATCAAAACCTTGCACCAAGCACACAC
>CALEKV010000144.1 GCA_937902525.1 uncultured Candidatus Saccharibacteria bacterium
ATCTGTCAATAGATGCATATCGTGGATAAGGGATAACATGTCGCCAAATGCGGAGCAGGGTTCGTTGGGTAGTGCTTCTTGGCTGCTGATACTCCTAAACCACTGAACGTCGACGCGACGGATAATGAACCTAGTTAGCTCCTTGGCGACTTTCGTGCGCTCGCCGCTAAACGGTATAGCTCCACCTTCGGCTGTAACCGCAATGACGGGGTGTTGGCCGTCTTTTAGGTTCTGGAGATCATTTGCTACCACCATGTTTAGTCGATTGCGCGTTAGCTGCGCCCTAGCTGCTTCTATCAACTCAATTTCGCTAGCGCCAGACAGTAGTTTGAACCCGGCTATAAATACTTCGGGGCCGTAACGTTCCCTTAAGTCGCTTATTATTTTTGGCGTACGCTCGAGCTGAATAATTAGGGACTCTTGGTCGGATGGTATTTTTCCGTAGGTCCTGACTGGCTTATAGTCCGAAACTGCAGCCGCGTGCAGTATTATATCTGGTTTATCGTCGCGGTGTATTAGTAAATGGCGGAGGTTTTCGGCAGTGTCAAAATATTCATAGCTAACATTAGCCTTGTTGCCTAAGCGTTCTACTGTGCTGCGTGGGCACAGCTCGGTTGTGTCCACGCCCGTTGCTGCCAGCTCGCTCGCCAGTGCATGGCCAAGCCGGCCTGTTGATATATTGCTGATTTTTCGCACATCATCAATTGGTTCCGAACTTCCACCTGCGGTAACTACTGCTCTTAAATGTTCCATATCGTTCCCTTCTGTTAATAGGTACAGAATAAAGCAATATAAAGATTACTCAATATCAAATTACAAATATATCTAGAAGATGCATATACTATCTGTTATAATTAACCCAATATTATAATCGGATATTGTAATGAAGCCTCTTGTTGCGTATCTTGAATCTATTGGGCTTAGCAAGACTGAGTCTCAGCTTTATCTTGCCGGCCTTAAAACACCTTTGTCTGTCGATGATTTAATTAGGGGCACAGCCATCAAGCGGAGCACCGCCTACCACGCGATGGAGACACTTCAGTTGAAAGGTCTGGTAAGTTCGCATCGTAGCGATGGTCGCCTGATATTTACTATGTCAGCTCCAGGCCGTATAGCCTCATATCTCGATAATCAGTCAAGTGAAATCGAGCGAAAACAGGTTGAGCTTGACCGTTTACTGTCCGCGTTCCCTTCACCCGCTATGCCAAAGGACAGCTCTTGCCAGGTGGAGTATTATGAGTCAATTGAAGGTGTCAAAAAAGTTATAGACATTGCCTTGGAGTGCAAGCGTCCGGAGTGGCAAATTATTGCACCAAAGCAGAATTTTTTTTCAGAATATGATCAAGATTATGCTCGCTACTATTTAACAAAGCGACGGGCGCACAGGATAAAGGCAAAAACTTTATGGGAAACGTCGATGCAAGGAAGCGGCAGTGGTAAATTAACCCTGCGCGACATTATATCCCGTAATCCGCGCTATTTGCCCGTAAAGTATAGAGGGCGGTTCACTGCTGTTATCATCATATTTGATGATAAGATTGCATATATATCTTCCTTGAAGAACACAGGCTCGCTCCTCATTCAGTCTCCTGACTTCTCCTCTACTATGCGAGTCATGTTTGATTCGTTATGGGATGCGAGCAAGGATATAATCTAATAGTGGCTATATAAACGCACCCTACTAATCGCTTTTTCTATTTAGTCCTTAAATATGGCAGCAAGAATGATTAGTAGCTTATTTTTCAATAATGGCTACACGTTGTGCCAGTACTTGCTCAAAACCTATCACCCAACCGGTTTGGCGGACGCTGCGATAGACAGCGGTTTCGTACAGGTTGCCGTTGGCGTCGTATAGTTCTGGGAAACCACCATACTGTATCATCTTGTTTTTGTAGGCGGCAATGTTACGGTCCGCTTCGGTTAACAAAGCTGGATTGCCCGTTTGTTGGTATAACGAAAGTAGTGTCTTTGTGTATTCTAACCCCCAAAAACTCCAAATACTATCACCACCATATGAGGTTGTTCCAAAAACGCGCAATGGCGCAAATTGGCGCGAGCTGCGGCGATCGTTTTGGTATTTGACTCCAAACGGTTGAGCAATCCCCGTTTCCATTATGTGCTGGATGGGTTCTTCAAAATATCGGCGCTCTTGTTCATTGGTGGGGTCAAGGAAGCGAGTGGATAAAACGATTAGCCAATCAGAAGAATAATACTTGTTGTCTTTGGCCGCCTGGGACTGGTCTTCCAAAAAGTATCCCTTGTCTTCTAGCCAAAAGGTGTCAATGATACGTTTTTTATAGTTTGCCAAAAAAGTATCGTCGATTTTAATTAACCCAAGTTTGTCGGCGAGCTGCATGGTGCGCCAATAAATCACGTTGTCGTAAAAAGCATTTTCACGTTTAGTGATATCTTTAGTACCAGAAAGGTGTATGTCGTGGCGTATCAGCCCGGTATTATTGTCGTACACCCTGTCTTGGTATTCTTTAAGGTGGCGCTTAAGCGATGGATCAAATTTAGCAAGCAAGTCTTTAGCGGCATCTTTGGTATGTAAGTTGTACGCTGCCTGTGCGTTGGTTGGCGAATAAGCTGGCTCTACGCCAGATAGCACTGCGCCGGCATAAAGAAGGCTGTACATCGTGTCAGATGGGTAAGAATAAACGTTTATCGGCGTGTAAGTGTACTCTCCCATTGGGACGATAGTGGTAGAAAGCTCATCGGTTTTATCATAGACGCTCAGCGCAAGAGCAAGTGTCTGCAGGTAAGATAGTTCGCGGTTGCGCCAATCTTGTTCGCTCGTGACGATGGTTGGGTCTAGTGCGGAATAATAAAATATACCCAAGCTACGGTTATAAAAAGGCGTAAAATGGTCGCCGGAGATTATATACGGATTTTGAGGATTGAAGCGTAAATTGTGAATGTCAGCCGCAATCCCTTCCACGCTTGTACTTTTGGAACGCGGACTGCTGAA
>CALEKV010000145.1 GCA_937902525.1 uncultured Candidatus Saccharibacteria bacterium
CCGTTTGCATAGGTAATTAAATGTGTTTGCGTCCAGCTTGACGCGCCCACGTTGTACCCCATATCGAGACTACCCGCCACACCTGCGGTATAAACGCCGCCGTAAATGCTAGCCGTGTGAGTGTGACCAGTGTTAAGGCGTCCAAGTTTCTTAAACTGCTTAGGATTGCCACGACTGCCGTTAATGCCATTGTGACCGTGTACACCGCATTCAATGCCAGCGATTTTAAATGATTGGTCAGTGGTCAAGAAAATGGCGTTAAATTCGCAACCTGCTACCTTACGCAGCGCATAGTCTAGCACGTTAAACGTTTCATCACGTTCACCGATTGCGGCGTAAATAGCGGCGTTTAGACGGTGATACAGTTCAGCGTTTGCGGGATCGTCCTTAATGTTGGCATTACGATCGTCAAGCCAGCGTGAGAGAGCTAAATCATGGTTAGACTCCACAATGATTGTTTGACTAAAATCACGCTCCATTGATTCTAATACGCGTCCAGTGTCGATAAGATCATCTAGAACTTTGTCACGTCCGGCGGCGTATTGTTTAGCAAGGAATACACCACTTGCGCGGTTATGATGATTGCGGGATGTAAAATCATGCACATCATGAATAAACTGATATTTAGGCTTGAGAATATCAAGCAAGCTGTTTTCACTAGCCCATGACGCAACGGCGCATTCATCGTCTAATTTTTCGGCGTGAATATCGCCATATTGCAAGCCTAAAACATGATCGGACGTTTCAAAACATCCGGTAGGCATAGCGCAAATATTCAAATCATAGAACATTCCGCTTTCATCCATTGTTTCAAGCTGGCGCACAAAAAATTCGCCGTCGTCGTCAAACTCCACCAGCAAAGCGCCGAAATTATGCAGCGCCTCGGCTTTTTGACCTGCTTTCTGCTGAATGTAGTTTTTAAGCGTAGCCGTTCCGGTTGAATACATACGGCGCACTACTTCACCTTTTAACGCTGGCACACTTTCAGCGGTAATTTTAGCGTGACCAATTGCCAGACCTTCAATATTTAAAGCCGTGGCGGTTTCTGCGAATCCTGAAAGCGGATAGTCTGCCGTTGGTAACACGTTAATTTCAGCCATGAAAGCAAAACGGCGATTATTTAAAAATACGTTTTTCTCGCAAATATATTTATTAAATGCGGGATCGTATTTAATGCCTTCGTTACCTTCTCCATTCTGGAAGCCGTTTTTATTGTAAATGAATTTACTAACCAGCAATTCACCGCCGATATATTCAGCGAATTTTTCCAGACTTGCTAAAAAGTTTTTATGCGGGAAAGTATTATTTTGAATCGACGTTAGAATAAAACGGCGACCGGATTTAACTTCCCATTGTTCAACGGTACTAGAAACAATTCCCGCCGCTTCGGGGCGATCATCATTTTTAATCGCCTTTTCAGCTTTTGCCGCTTTCGGTTTCGCTGGTTTATTTGCTTCCAACCAGTCGCAAATTGCGGTTGAATGTTTCGTTGTATCGTAAACAGCTTTTGATATATCGTCGCAAACTTCCAGCTTAGTAGCGCGTAAACGTTTACCGTAGAAATTAAAATCAGTGGCAAGTTTAACGATCTGGGCTTGTTTTTCTGCGGAAATATTCATAACTAATTCAACTCCTATAAAGGGATAAATATTAATACTGGCAATATTGCCAAATATAACGCCTTACCTGAAGTGAGGACAATTTAAAAGGCGTTATAATTTGCAACATTTAATTAATCGGCATTAA
>CALEKV010000146.1 GCA_937902525.1 uncultured Candidatus Saccharibacteria bacterium
TGCGATCATTTCAGTTTGTGTATAAGAAAATATATGTCCAATATGTAAATTACCGTTAGCATTGGGGGGTGGCATAACGATACTGTAGGGCTCACCCTCCCCTTTTGGTTCAAATACACCACTACTTTCCCATAAGGCGTAGGCAGTCGGCTCATAATCATTTGGAGTGTAGACTTTGGCTAGTTTCATGCAAGGTTCCTATATTAGTTGTTCACGGGAAAAATAAACAAAAGCAAACAATCAGACTGTTTTGCGGTTTCGTGTGAACTATTTCACAGTCCTGTCTTGCTAACCTCTGTTATTCCTCGCGTGTTTGTGTTCCCTTTCATTATAACATAAAGGGGTATATGAGGTATAATAAAGTCATGATAACTAGGTGTGAAAACAAACAGCATTGGGACGATTACGTTAATGATTTAGGTGGACACCCGCTACAATTGTTGGGGTGGGGCAACTTGAAGGCCGCTCATAACTGGAGTGCGAGCCAGCTTTTATATTCTATCGACGGAAAGGTGAAGGGTGGCGCACAGGTACTAGTGCGCACATTACCGTGGCCATTCAAGCGCTTAACATACATTCCACGGGGGCCGTTTGGGGCTCTGGGAGAATCAGCCGAGGCTATGGCCGAACTTTCGGCATATATAAAAAAGAACATTGGGGGAGTACTAATTAGTGCCGAGCCCGACATGACCACTGTAGGGTGGGGGAATAAGTGGAAAAAATCCATCAATACCATACTCATCCCGCGCACACTAATTCTTGACCTTAGTAAAACAGAGGAAGAGTTGTTGAGAGCGATGACCAAAAAAACTCGCCAATATATCCGTAAAAGTGAGCGCGACGGCGTGAGCATTAAGCGGATTACAGACAGGGAAGCTCTAAAAGAGGTGATGGCAATCTACCGTGACACCGCCAAACGGGCTAACTTTGCATTACATGGCGATGATTATTATTATGATTTAGTTGACATGCTGGGTGAAAACAACCTTATATATGGCGCTTACCACCAGGGCAGACTCATTAGCTTTGTTTGGTTGGCAATAAGCAGCGCCACTGCATTTGAACTGTATGGTGGCATGAATGAGCAGGGGCAACAACTCCGCGCTAATTACGCACTCAAATGGCACGCCATCACCAAGTGCAAAGAGTGGGGAATAGCCCGCTACGACATGAACGGTCTATTAAACGACGGCGTAAGCACATTTAAAGAGGGCTTTGCCGGCCACGAAGATATGCTAGCTGGAACATATGATTACCCGCTCTCACCCCTGTATGTTGTATGGTCAAAGTTTTTGCCGCTTGGTAAAAAACTTGTGCGCAAGTTCAAAAAAAGCTAGTTATTTATGTGGTTACAGTAAATTCCTCAAAGAAAAGGCGACTATTACCGCAGCAGGCAACAATCTGCCGCACTGCTGGTGCAAGTGGTAAATTGTTTAAATCTACAGCGTGGACCCATGCCAAAGTATCTTTTGCCAGTACCTCTGTTGTGCGCACGGCCATAACGTGTGCTAGCGTGGTGTTCTCAACTGCTCCACTATGGGCAACCCGTATATAGCAATCGCCAAGATGTTGCGCTACGGCTGGGCTACTGCCGAGTTTTTCGCTAGCCTCACGTATCGCGGCGTTTTCAAGGCTTTCGTCCTCGATGTGGATTTTACCGTAAGGCAGCGTCCAGGTGTTGATATGGGGTTGCTTGCTGCGGCGCTGCAACAGTATCGCACCATCCGGCTTTTGCACAAACAGCATAGTAATTATTTTTGGTTGCGTGCGGGGTTTCATGCCGGCCGTGCTCACACGGTCAACATACTGCATACCCTTATGGCTTAATGTATAGCCCCGGTCGTTTTTTGCCACATACCCCCGCCCAATAAGTAACTTTAAGTGGTAGCTAAACAGGTTGCTATCTACTCCTTTAGGGCGTAGATCCGTAAACCGCGCATACTCGGTGAACATGAGCGCATGGATTATCTTACGCTCTATGTGATGATTCAGTACCTCATTGTCAAACATATTTGACTCAAAATCTCCTATCTATACCATAGCATATGGCGCATATATAGTGAAGTTGTTATCTTTAATAACAAAGGAGTGCACAAATTATGACAACTGAAAAGTTAACACATGGCCCAGAATTTGAGCAAAAGCTGCCTCACGAAGTAGAGCGTAAATTTTTACCAATTTTCCCGGAGCATTTAAACGAATACCGGGCGGCGGCTTGGCCGGTGGAACAGTTTTACCTTAGCCACCCCAGTGAACCTTTTAGCTTGCGTATGCGCGAGCAGCTAAAAGACGGAGAGCTGCAATATGTTGCAACACTTAAAGATACCGGCACGGTAACAGAGGATGGAATTGATCGTATAGAGGTGGATGTGGCGGTGACGCCTGAACTTTACCAGCAATATAGTACGCCCGATGTGCCGGTGCTGCGTAAACTGCGCGCGGAACCGCTGCCGGGGATTATTATCGACTTTTACGAAGACGGCTCGGTGCAAGTAGAAAGCGAAAGCCCGGTTAATTGGCAGGAGTTTACGGCCAAACATGGCGATTATTTTATGGATATTACAGGGGATAGGCAGGGTAATAACGAATGGCGGGCCCACCTGAGTTTTCGGCGGACCAATAATGGTGCCGAAGCATTGCGGCCTGGCGCCGACCTTAAGCCGCAAGATGTGGTAAATGAC
>CALEKV010000147.1 GCA_937902525.1 uncultured Candidatus Saccharibacteria bacterium
TGGTGGGGTGGATAAAGCGGCATGACGCGTGTATATGTTGGCATGAGCGGTGGGGTGGATAGCTCACTCACCGCGGCACTTTTGGTGGAGCAAGGTTACAATGTCACGGGTGTGTATATGAAGAATTGGAGCCAAGATCTACCGGGGCTTAAGTGCCCGTGGGCGGATGATTTGGCGGATGCCAAGCGTGTGGCTGTGCAGCTGGGTATTGATTTTAAGGTGTTTGATTTTGAGCAACAGTACCGCGACAAGGTGGTGCAATATATGATTGATGAATATAAGCTGGGGCGCACGCCCAATCCAGATATTATGTGTAATCAAGAGGTGAAGTTTAAGTTGTTTCTGGAAACGGCGCTTGAAGATGGTGCAGAGATGATTGCAACAGGGCATTATGCAAGGATTTTGCATGGAGCGACTGATGAACAGCAAACCCCCTTAAGTCGCGTGTTTTCGCCTGACGGCGCCGATGGGGCTAATGACTTGAGTGAATCTGCTGTTCCGTCGCGTCTGATGTTGGCGCAGGATGCGACAAAAGACCAAACCTACTTTCTGTACCGCGTTACCGGTGATGCGCTTGTTAAAACGCTATTTCCACTGGGAGATTGCACAAAGCCGCAGGTACGACAAATGGCAGAAGGCCGCGGTCTATGGACGGCTGCTAAAAAAGAAAGTATGGGCGTGTGCTTTGTAGGGCAGGTTGGTATGCGCGATTTTTTGGCGCAGTATGTACAGACAGCGCCAGGCGATATTGTTGAAAAAGAAACCAATAAAGTAATCGGTAGGCATGATGGCGCGATATTTTATACGCTCGGCCAGCGTCACGGGTTGGATGTTGGTGGCGGGCTGCCATACTATGTGGTGGGTAAAGATATGGACAGAAACGAAGTGTATGTTAGTCGCAATATGAATGATGAGTCGATGTGGCGTAAAGAGCTGATTCTATCTGATATCCACTGGATTAACACACCAGCGGTGAGTGGTGAACCGCTAACTGTTCGCCTGCGACACCGCGGTGAACTGAAGGACTGTGTCTTGCAAGGCGACAAGCTATTACTTGTAAACCCCGAGCGCGCCGTGGCGGCTGGTCAATCTGCCGTTATTTATAGTGGCCAAGAATGTCTTGGTGGCGGTATCGTTAAATAGTATGTATCTGATATAATAACAGATATGAATGCTCAAGATATCCGTAATGCCTATTTGAAATTTTATGAAAGCCGCGGCCATGCGGTTTTGCGCCGCGCGCCTTTAGTGCTGCACGATGACCCAACCACGCTGTTTACTGGCAGCGGCATGCAGCCGATGATTCCGTATTTGCTGGGTGAGCACCACCCAAAAGGCGTGCGCTTGGCCGATAGCCAAACATGTATCCGCGCGCAGGATATCGACGACGTGGGCGATAACCGTCACACCACGTTTTTTGAAATGCTTGGTAACTGGAGCTTGGGTGACTACTTTAAAGAACAGCAAATCCGTTGGATGTGGGAGTTTTTAGCCGAGACTGTAGGGATTGATCCGCAAAAATTGTATGTCACTTGTTACATCGGCGAACCGGCTTACGATATTCCTAAAGACGAGGAAGCCGCAAGCGTTTGGAAAGAGCTGTTTGAGAGCCGTGGTATGCAAGCCGAGGCGGTAGATATTGGGAGCGAAGAATCCGGCTATAAGCGCGGCATACGGCCGGGTGAGCGTATTTTCTTTTATGATGGTAGTAAAAACTGGTGGAATCGCGGAAAAACCGGTCCTGAAACCACGCCAGTGGGTGACCCGTGCGGACCGGACAGTGAAATGTTTTATGAATTTGATTTTATCGAACACAACCCGGCATTTGGCGAACATTGCCACCCAAACTGCGACTGCGGCCGGTTTATGGAAATCGGTAATAACGTATTTATGGCCTACAAAAAGGTGGCCGAGGGCCAGTTTGAACCGCTGGAACAAAAAAATATCGATCACGGCAGTGGGCTAGAACGCATCGCTGCTGCAGCAATTAATAGTCCTGATGTCTTTAAAATCAACTTAATGTGGCCGATTATTGAAAAACTGCAACAAATTAGCGGTAAAGCTTACGAAAGTCACACCGAAAGCATGCGCGTAATCGCAGACCACCTGCGGGCTGCCACATTTTTGGCGGTTGATGGTTGTGTACCCAGCAACAAAGAGCAAGGGTACGTAATGCGCCGCCTAATCCGCCGCGCTATCCGCTATAGTTTCGACCTTGGTGTGGAGCAAAACTTTATGCAAGAGATAGTGCCGGTGATTGCCGACATGTACGTGAATGATTTTCCTGAAGTTGCCGAAAACCGTGAAAATGTCATCGCGGTGCTCGTTAAGGAGGAAAAGGCCTTTCGTCAAACATTGCGCAAGGGGATTAAAGAGCTTGCGCGTATGTTTGCGCTTAAGCGGGTGACAGCTGGCGGGGTAGCTCCCACTTTGAGCAGCGCCGAAGGCGATGTCAAAGGAGGGGCGGATCAGCTGGCAGGACCCGCGGCTAGCGACCTACGTGCCGCCAACGGCGGTAACGACGGGAGCGGGAAAGACACGCCAACTGATGGTGAAAAGCTATTTATACTTTATGACACCTATGGATTTCCGGTTGAATTAAGTGTAGAAGAAGCGTTTAAGCAGGGAGTTGAGCTTCATGCAGATTGGCGTGATCAATTTGACGCCAAAATGCATGAACAGCGCCAACGCAGTCAAACTGCCCGTAAGGGTCAGTTTCACGGTGGCCTTGAAGGACATGACCCAATCCACCTTAAATATCACACTGCCACACATTTGTTGGGCCAGGCACTGCGTGAAGTGGTAAGCAAAGATATTCAGCAGCACGGCAGCAACATCACCAGCGAACGTTTGCGCTTTGATTTTAACAGCGAAAAGCTAACGCCTGAACAAAAGCAAGCGGTTGAAGATTTGGTTAATCAGTGGATTGATGAAGATTACCCTGTGAACTTTAAAGTTTATCCAACCAAACAAGCGCTGGATATGGGCGCAATTGGCGCTTTTAACGAGCGTTATGGCGATGACGTGAAAGTGTATCGCATAGGAACCGCGGACAAGCAAATTAGTTTTGAAATCTGTGGTGGACCGCACGTTGAGCATGCCGGCGTGTTAGCCGAAAACGGCAAGCGCTTTAGGATTTTAAAAGAAGAAGCCAGCAGCGCCGGCATCCGCCGCATTAAAGCCGTTTTGCAGTAATATATACTTTCCTTGCCAAACCTCGGGGCGGGAGGGTACACTTAAAAGCATGAGCGTTAAAACACAAAGAACCGCTGCCTTCACCATCGTCGAACTCCTCATCGTCATCGTCGTCATCGCCATCCTTGCCGCCATCACCATCGTCGCGTATAACGGCATCCAAGCTAGGGCCCGTGACACGCAGCGTGACACTGCTGTTCGTCAGTTAAAGTCAGCAATAGAAATGTACCGTGTCGATAACGGCGTATATCCGTCGGTCGGCACCGATAATACAGGATACGCCGTAAGCACGCTTTCGACACCATTGGTTCCAGCCTATATTAGCGCTATACCAGGTAGCCTATATCAATACGTTCGGGGGCCAGTGGCGAACGACTCATACGCGATTATGGTGATGTATGAAGCAAAGCCAGCCTGTAAGACAGGCGCGAATGTCTCCACAGGCTGGTGGGGGTCGTCTTATCCGGTATGTTAAAAGTTCCCACAACGGCATCCAAGCTAGGGCGCGGGCGAGCGCAGCGAGCAGCGCCCTCACCCAAGCAAAACGCAAGCTCGAACTCTACAAGGTAGATAACACCACCTACCCAACG
>CALEKV010000148.1 GCA_937902525.1 uncultured Candidatus Saccharibacteria bacterium
ACAGGCTTTACAGCGGGCGACCGGTGTAGATATCTTGGTTGATGACACTCCGGGCATGATTGTATTAAGCAGCTTTGATCCGATTAGGCGACAAGTGGCGCGGCTTGCGCTTGAAGCTTTGATGAAGGATGGTCGTATTCACCCAGGCAGGATTGAAGAAGTAGTTGTTAAGGCTGAAAAGCAAATTGAGAAAGAAGTGATTAGGGCTGGCGAGGATGCGGCGCGCGAAGTCGGTGTGACCGGCATTCCGCGCGAGATGATAGAGCTACTCGGTCAGCTGAAATATCGTACCAGTTACGGCCAAAACGTCCTGTTGCATAGTACAGAAATGGCTCATATGGCCGGCATGGTCGCCGAAGAAATCGGCGCTGATGTGCGGATTACAAAAATTGCTACTTTACTACATGACATTGGTAAGGCGGTTACGCATAAGATTGAGGGTAAGCACCACCACATCGGTGCTGAATTGGCGCGTAAATATGGCATGGATGAGCGCATTGTGCATGCCATTGAAGCACATCATGACGACATCGATGCGACCACTCCAGAAGCGGTCGTGGTAAGGGTGTGCGATGCCGCCAGCGCGGCACGCCCGGGTGCTCGTAACATTAGCGCCGAAAATTTTGCGGAGCGTATGCGCGATTTGGAAAACATCGCCCTTAGCTTTAAGGGGATTGACAAGGCTTACGCTATCAGTGCAGGCCGCGAAGTGCGCGTGATTGTGCATCCAGAAAGTATTGATGATTTGAGCGCCATTAAGATGGCTCGTGATATCGCTAATAAAGTCGAGAGTACCATGCAGTACCCCGGGACAATTAAAGTAAATGTGATCCGTGAGACGCGTGCTATCGAGTTTGCGAAATAGTGCGTTAGTTTTACTGCCGTAATATAAACCCCGTTATTAAGGCGGGGTTTATTAGCTTGTGACTAAGGCGACTTCGCCAAGCAACTTTGCCTGAATAACAAGCCGGTCGCTTTCCGCGCCGCTTAGGCTGCAACTATAAAGTGTCATAATCGAGTTATTGGTGCGGGCTTCGATTTCAACTTGAGCCGGTTTGACACTGAATTCTTTAATAATTTCGTAGCCATAACGTTTGCCGTTATAGTCGACGATTATTTTATCGCCATTTGCCAACTTGTCAATTGAGTAAAAGGGTGATTTTTCAATCGTGCCTAGTGGCGTGGGCTGGATGCTGAAGCGATGGGCGGCTATCACAAAGTTACCACCATCTAAGGGGTTGCCACTGTTGGGTGACCGCCACTCGGCGCCGCGGTCAAGTGCCTGAGCGCCTGTGGCGTAGGCAATATTTACACCGATTTTTGGTATGATTAGCCGATTATCGATTTTTTGGGGTACCGGTAGGGCCTTGATGTCGATAGGTTTTCGGGTTAATAAGGGCGCGGCGACGGGCGATGCGGCCAGCATAAGGACGTAGACGCCACCGACTAGCAGCAATAATACTATTAGCCCAGAGATGAGCCGTTTGCTATGAACAGTGCGTTTTGATTTGATTGCTAGCATATTATATATCGTCACACATATTATGACCTGCCTATAATCGGCGCGGCAAAAATTATTTGAACTTTGATTGTATAAAATAACCGATAGCAATATTATATACTATCGGTTATTTAACGTAAATCAACTAACCTTTGAAGGGCGTGGCCAAAGCAAGCTGGCTGTCGGCTTCGCTGATACGCAAAAGCTCGTTGTACTTCGCTACGCGGTCGGTACGGCTAAGGCTGCCAGTTTTGATTTGACCGCAGTTTAAGCCGACCGCTAAGTGTGCGATTGTTGAATCTTCGGTTTCGCCACTACGGTGGCTCATAACAGTATTCCAACCGGCGGCTTGTGCCATTTTAACCGCCTGGATTGTTTCGGTCAGACTGCCAATTTGGTTGGGTTTAATTAAGATGGCATTAGCGACACTTTCGTTGATGGCACGTTCAAGCAGTTTGGTATTGGTGACGAGCAGATCATCGCCAACCAGTTGGACTTTGTCGCCAACGCGCTCTACTAGTAATTTCCAGCCATCCCAATCGTCTTCAGCTAAACCATCTTCTATGGAAACGATTGGGAATTCATTCACAAGACTAGCTAACCAGTCAACCATTTCAGCGCTCGTTAAAGTGCGGTCTTCGCATTTTAGTTGGTAGGCACCGTCCTGGTAAAACTCGCTTGCGGCGGCATCTAGGGCAAATACCACATCACTGCCTAATGTGTAACCGGCGTTTTTGACAGCTTCGCTGAGCAGCTCCAGCGGTTCGCGGTTGCCGTTTTTGACTCGGGGCGCAAAACCACCTTCATCGCCAACGGTCGTTGGATAGCCCTTTGATTTTAAGACTTTAGCTAGCGCATGGAAAACCTCGGTGCCCATTTGCAGGGCTTTTTCAATGCTATCGGCGCCCTTGCAGATAATCATAAACTCTTGGATATCGGTTGCGAACGCTGCATGGGCCCCTCCGTTCATTAGGTTCATCATGGGTAGTGGCAGGCTTTGTACATCGGTTTTAGTCATTTGTGCGATGTATTGCCACAGGGGTTGCTTTTTAGCGTTAGCAGCAGCTTTGGCGGCAGCCAAGCTAACGGCGAGTACCGCGTTGGCGCCAAGATTAGATTTATTTTCCGTGCCATCTAAATCGAACATAATTTGGTCGATAGTCTTTTGGTCACTGGCGTCCTTACCGATCAAGGATGGCGCAATTTTTTCGTTCACGTTAGCCACGGCCTTGCTGGTGCCTTTGCCACCCCATGCATCGCCGCCATCGCGTAGCTCCAATGCTTCGCCGCTGCCAGTACTGGCGCCACTCGGTACTGCCGCGCGGCCCATGGTCCCGTCACTTAAAACTACATCGGCTTCAACCGTTGGGTTGCCGCGGCTGTCGAGTATTTGTCGTCCTTTTATGCTTGCAATTGAAAAATCTGCCATAATATGCGTCCTCCTTAATGCTTTATCAACTCTTACTATTATACCAGTCAAAGTGGTACCATATGTATATGAGTAAAGGAATTTTATATATTGCACGCCACGGAGAAAGTGAATGGAATACGCTTGGGAAGTGGACTGGCTGGACGGATGTTAGTTTGACTGAAAAGGGCAAGAACGACGCACGCATGGTTGGTGAGTCGTTTTTGAAAGACATTGCATTTGATGCTGTTTATACAAGTGACCTCAAAAGGACGCATGAAACGCTTGATGCCATGATGGAGGGCGCAGGTAATGCGCTACGTGCTAGCGATGCCGGCGTCGTCCATTCGGCGGAATTAAAAGAGCGTGATTATGGTATTTATACAGGTAAAGACAAGTGGGAAGTTCAAAAAGAGGTGTCCGCGGACGTCTTTACTGGCATTCGCCGCGGCTGGGACTTTCCAATCCCAGAAGGTGAAAACTTAGAGCAGGTGTATGATAGGGTAGAACCATATTTCGTTAATGAGATTTTACCAAAACTGAAACTCGGGCAGAAAGTGTTAATTGTTGCGCATGGTAATTCAATCCGCGCACTTATGAAACACCTAGATAATATTAGCGATGAGGGCATCGCTGACGTCGAGATGCCGCTCGGTCACTTGCTTGTGTATACTTTTGATGGCGGTGACCAGCCGACCGATAAGCAAGACCTAGCGATTAACATCGGGTCAACAAAAGCGTAATCACCAAATTTTTTCGTAATCTAATTTGGCCAGTTTGGCGATTGTTGTTTGCAGGCCAAAGTTTAATATGGCGCAGGCGGCAAAAAATGTGGTTAAGATGGCGATAATATTTGCTGGCAGCCCGCTAGATGGTTGAAATATCAATATTGTGAGCAGCGGTATTATTACAGCGATGAATTTTAATACGTTGAGGGTGACATAACTGAGACGCTTATATTCTTTTTTATTTAGGCGCTTATGATGCGTAATGGTTGGGACGAGAGTTTTAGCAGCGTTATGGGCAACCTGCGAGCTGGTTTTTGCAACATCACGGGGTATTGCATAAGCGGCGTAAATGACTATGGCCAAACAAAATAGTATGGCAATTATACCAATAATCAACGCTACTGTGCTATTTACCGCAAACAATGGTTCGGGCGGGTGTGTGGCTTCGCTTGGCGGCATAAGCTTTAAGTTATTTAAATAAGGGTATAATATTAATCCAAATACCCAAAACCACTCAAGAATGACAGATAAATATCCGAAAGTCCCAAAAAAATTTGCCAGTTTTAACGTAAAGGGCGGTTTTTGCAGGGTGACTTTGTGCATATGGCTATGATAACACGGAATGGGTTGATGCGGGACGCCGGGGGGTGCTAACGCCCCCGTTTGTTTTTATGCAATATAAGAATAATCCTGTCATCAAATAGTGACAGAATTATTCTATGGTCGGGGTGAAAAAACAGCGGCTAAAGCCTTTTCCGCTTGCTTGAAAACAAAATTCCTAAAGGCGCTTTGTTTTCTGCGCGGCGCCGCACCAAACCTTCGACTATTTTGCCTGCGGCAAAAAGTCGCAGGCTTAAACCACTGTAACCTATTCCAAAATAAAATGGAGGCCAAATGGTCTCCATTTTATTTTGGTCGGGGTGAAAGGACTCAAACCTTCGACCTCTCGGTCCCAAACCGAGCGCGCTATCAACTGCGCCACACCCCGATATTAAAAATGTACCCAGGTATTGTATACCAAAATGACGTAAAAATCTATACCCGCTACACTGTCACGTGTACAATGGTGTTATGAATTGGCATCTTTTTACTAACAAACAACAAAGTAACCAATATACATTAATATACATCGCTGTCGCGGCAATTGTTGCCATGACGATAAGTTTATGGATTGGCTTACAGCAAAGCGTGTGGTTTGATGAAGCATACAGCATACTCGTTGCTAAGCAAGAGCCTGCAGAAATAATTCAGTTAGCTGCCGCCGATGTACACCCGCCGATGTTTTACTTAATCTTGCACATGTGGGGCAATGCTTGGGGGTGGAGTGATGCGCCACTAAGGCTATTCAGCGCATTGGCGCTGGGCGGGTCAGTTGTTGTGGCCGGATTATTAACCAGGCGGCTATTTGGTGACAGGGCGGCCATAATGTCTGTTGTGTTCATTGCCTTAGCGCCATTACTGCTACGTTATGGTTTTGAAATTCGTATGTACGCGTTAGCCTCGTTTATCGGTATTGCGGCGACTTATGTATTGGTGTGTGCGCGTGATGCAAAAAAATACTCAGTATGGTTGTGGGTTTTATATGCGGTTCTTGTGGCATTTGGCATGCTTACGCTGTATCATTTAGCACTGCTTTGGGTGGCGCATGTCGTGTGGCTTTTGTATATGGACCGCGGTAAACTGAAGCGTTTTTGGGAGCTGCCTTGGGTGTGGGCTTTTTTGGGGGCGGTGCTTTTGTTTACGCCTTGGTTGCCAAAATTTGTTGGCCAATTGGGCAACGGTGCAATGGCTAATATCGGGCAGCCGATGAACATCGGACAGCTGTTGGGGGTGCTGTCTTTTAACACACTTTATAAACCACTTTGGCAAGTGAATATGCTTGATACGGTCATAATTTTGGCACTGATTGTTGGCGGTGTTGTGGCGTTTAGGCGCGTGTATAAACAGAAACTACAACGCAGCAAATTATTGCTAGTCACGTGCTACATAGCTGTGCCAATCCTACTGTTCATATTGGTGTCATTTGCCAGGCCGCTTTATGTAGAACGCTACTTATCGCATGTCGCTATTGGGCTGATGATTCTAGCTGGCGTGCTCGTGGCGGGAGCCACGGAGTCATTTAAGCCGGCGAGCCGAGCTGTTGTGTATATACTTTGTGTCACTATTTTGTCAATGGGGGTGTACGGGCTGGCGGTAGTTGGTAATTATAATTTTCAGCGCATGCAAAAACCGTCAGTTGCCGTCACGGCGAGTAGCATTGATTGTACAGGTGCCACGGTAGTGGCGGCCGATCCTTATGTGGCGACAGAACTGACCTATTATTTGCCGCCGACCTGTGACATGCGTTTTTATAGTGAATGGCAGACGATGGGTGGAGGCTATGCGCCGCTTAGTGGCAGTCCGCTTTGGCTTGGTGACATGAACGTCCCACGGCTAACAGGTGTGATGTACTATGTTTATTATGGCGAGCCTAAGCTAAAAATTAACACTGAATATAAGGAAATTTATTCGCAAACCAATGACGGCTTGACGCTTGTGGTCTACAGGGCCGAATAGGCAATAATTAGCGTGGCACTACGCGGTTAAGGTGTGGGATTTTCATCAATCCCCATGTAGCGTGGATGGCTATTGCTACGATAATCGTGTTAATAATGATATTTTCACTGACAGTAAATAGTAGTGCGCAGCCAATCAGTGGCACGATGTGAACAATGTATGACGTAAGGGAACGCTCACCCAATGTTAGGAGTAGGTGGCGCAGCCAGGTTGGAAACTTTGGAGCCATAGCGTGAAAAAGGCTGAGTAGCCCGGCGAACCAAATGAATGACAGCAAGATAGTAGGGAGCGATAACGGGTTCTGGTCGAAAACTCCACCACTTGGCGTTCCGGGCGGTGATTGAAATACAATCGTTAGCGACCAGATAAAAGTTATAGCAAACAGTGCGACTGGCGCCCAGCGCGCTAAAAAGCGCGGGCGGGCGGGCAGTTGCCTATACCGTTGCAATATGATTCCAAAATAATAACCGATAACGGTAGCGGCAAAGAATACCAATTGCCACTGTAGCCATTCAATACTATTAATATACCCGACGTACCATCCGATTAAGCTGAGTGCCAAGATTATCAAGAGCTTATTCTTGCGCAAAAGCAAGATAACCGCCGGCGCCACCATTAAGCAAAAAGCATAAAAATACAAAAAGTGCGTCCAGGTGCTGATATATGACAGCGTAAGGGCGCTTGTGATTAGTTGCCACCAGTCGCCTCTTACCAGTGGTGTTGACAGCACTGTTGTGTCTGGGCTAGTTAATAGCCAGACCGATGCGGCAAAGATGATGGTACAAAGTACTGTCCAGATATACAGTACCAGGCCGCGTCGTAATAATTTGCCGGCAATCGGACGCAAGGGTTGGTGGCGTTTTTTGTAGCCATGAACGTACCCAACTAATAGCCCCGATATCATCACAAAGCCTTCGGCGGCTGATGTCCACATTTCGCCACGTCCGCTAATATACTGAAACAGGTTTGGCCAGCGCCATACATGGTCTATTATGATAATCACGATAAAAAGGCCCCGTAGGTAGTCTAGCGTTATAATACGTTGAGATTTAGCCGGCGGGTCAATGGGTGCTTCTGGTAGGGTGTCGGTATGGGGCATGTGCTCGAAAATTACCTAGGATTTATTTTCCGTATTGGTTACGGTAGTAATTGATGGCGCTGTCTGGGTATTGAACAGTATTGCCAGACCGGATTTGGCTACGGACGTCACTGTCAAATGCGTTGGCGCTGCGGGAGGGATAAGCGAGGGTTAAATCTGCTATGTAGGTAACCGTTAATACACTGCATAATCCTATTGCTCCGTATATATAACGCCACCTCATTAGCAATATGCGTTGCCAGCCGATACTGATAATGATAATGAAAAATGGCCAGGCCCCGGTAGCGCGCAAAAAATGCGGTTGGCCTTCATTAGTGAGTGCTGAACCGAGCGTGGCTATAATAACGCCAACACTAGCTATGAGGAGCGGTGCGTGTAAGGGTCTTAGTTGGCTGCGTGGCTTGCGCCATTGTGCAATCAAACCGATTATGCCAATCAGCCCAACCCCACCGAGCATGCCAAACATGCCAGTGCTGTGCCTGAGGTTAGGGTCACCGGTTATAAAAAGTGTAACCGGATTTAGGATTAGGACATAGTTAATAATCATCTGCGCTAAGCCAGCAATAAGGCTACCTGATATAAAGACGCTTAGTTGTGTAGTGCGCCCCATAGCACTTGGTTGTAGTAAAAAGTTAAGTAAGGGTAGCGCAAGCAATGCTAGCGGAAGCGATGTCAATAGGATGTGTTTTATGTTTATGCGACTTCGCAAGTAAGCGTATACAACGCCGACAACTAAAAGCAATGGCCCGCTGGCGCGGAACGGTGGGTAAACGTAGGCGCCAAGCAGTAGTGACGCGCCAACTATCATGAGCCACAACATCGTATGGTTTTTGTGGCGCATTAAGTTGCTGAAGCCAAGCCACGCTAGCGCAACAAACAAGGGTAGCATAATAGGATCCCATGCCACCGAACCACTCAGCCATGGCCACGGCATTATAAGCCCAATGATCCATGTTAAATACATGCCTTTGTTGTTATGTGTCCAGACGCGCACGCCAAGGCCAGTTATCAATATGGCAAGTATCGTTATGAATGTCGAAAAAGCTCTAAGGGCGTATTCACCAGTGCCAAAAATACTAGCCCAGCCAACCAGGGGGTATAAGTAAACCGCTGTGGTATAACCACCACCTGCGCTTAGTGAAAATAGCGGCCACGTCGTTCCATTAGCGTCCGTGCCATTAGTTAGCATTGAAGTCACATGGGCGCCCGTCAGGGCTTCGTCTACATAAAAACCGGGTGGCGTTACGCGTAGTATCAAAAAATGAAGAATAATTAATATGACTACAGATGCGATAGCTAGATGGCCGCTGCGCGGAATGGTAACATTTAGACGGTTCACCATATTAGTATATCAGGCGGGCGTGAATGTGGCTGTTTGTGTAATGTAAATCACTTTAGTGGCGTGAAGCAGGGAGCTATACTGGTAATATGAAGCATACTTTGCCTTATGAAGCCCCGGATTTTTCACTGTCAGGTGTTGACGGTTCTTTACACTCGCTTAAAGACTATTCTGGACAGTGGGTAGTGTTGTATTTTTATCCACAAGACAATACGCCAGGTTGCACAGCGGAAGCGTGCGGTTTTAGAGATTACAACCAAGCCTTGCTCGAGCAGCAGGCTGTGGTGATTGGTGTATCGCAAGATTCGTTTGACAGCCATCAAGCCTTTAAGGGTAAGTATTCGTTGAACTTTTTGCTGCTAAGCGACCCTGATCATGTAGTAATGAACGCCTATGGTGCTTGGGGAAAAAAGATGTTTGGGCATGAAGGCGTATTGCGTAAAACGTTCATTATTAATCCTAGCGGCCAGGTTGTAAAAGTTTATCCAAAGGTTACGCCAGTCGGTCATGCCAAACAGGTGCTGGCAGATATAAAATCCTTGCAGACGTAGTGGTATATGGCGCAGTAACTAGCGCGGGCGGGCGGCGGCAATGCGGCGCGCTTCATTTGCTAAGCGGTCATCTATAACCATTGGTGTAAATTCACCGTATTTACGCTCCACGGCTTTTTCTATCAACCAATCAGCCACTGTGGGGTTTTTAGGTAGCAACGAACCATGTAAATACGTGCCAATCACGTTTTTATATCTCGCCCCTTCTGTGGCATCCTTGCCATTATTACCAGCACCGCGGATAACTTGGCCAAAAGGTCGAATATTTTCAGCCAGTATAGTGGCGCCGCTATGGTTTTCATAACCAATGATATCGCCAAATTGGCTATTGTTGATAATGATATTACCAATCATGCGTTCGCTACCGCCATGGGTTTCGATATCTAGCAGGCCAATACCTTCAATTATCCGGCCCTCGTGGGTCTTAAAAAAATTGCCAAATAACTGGTACATGCCACATATCATCAGCATAGGTACGTTGGCGTTTGCAAGCTTAATTAGGTTTGGGCCGATTTTCATGAGGTCTTTTTGTATTTTGTCTTGACCGCTGTCTTGACCGCCACCGCCTACGATTAAGTCCACATTGTCAGGGAATATGTCGTCAGGGTTGTGCTCCAACAGCTCCACCAAATAACCGTGCCATTTCAAGCGGCGCTTGAGGGTGAGCGTATTGCCCCAATCGCCGTAGATATTCATATCGTGTGGGTATAGCTGCAAAAGACGGATGGTATTTTTGTTCATAAAATTTTCTCCACTGTTGCTAATTTACTTAGCTGCTTGCGGAGTTCCAACATGGCGGTGTACGTACAGTAAATGCGCTTTGGTTTGGTAGGGTTGGTTTTCATAAAATTATTTAAAGATACCGCAAGGTTTGGTTCTACGTGTTTAACTTCTACCTCGTCATATTGTAGACGCAGGGCCATGTCGTAGGCCCTAATGCCACTTACCTGGCTAACACCGTCTGGCGCAAGTGACTCAAAATCAACATCCCATAACCAGCTCATATCACGTCCATCTGCGTAGTTGTCGTTAATAGCAATCATGGTGGCGGTGCCTGCAGGGCTGAATGATTTAAGGCTAAGTCTAAAACCGGATGGGTTTTTAACTAACACTAGTTCCACGGTTGTTCCGTTGACTATAATATCTTCGCCCCGCCCAAAGGCGGGCATGACATTACTAAGAGCGTGTAGCATAGCTGGCTCGTCCAATTTATCAGACATAATGGCGCGGGTCACGGCAACGGCAGCCGTGGCGTTGAGTACGTTATAAATCCCCTTTAGTTTGAGCGGTACCGCGTGCGTAGCGTTGTCGTACATGATTGTCGCGCCAGTTGTGCTTAGGCTGTTTAGCTGAGTATCGTTTTTTAGAGCAGTGCTGTCGTGAGCCGATTGTTTACCGTTTGTGTCACGCATTTGATCATCGGTCGGGAATAGCTTGGCTAGCGATACATCGACACCATAGGTGCGCGTTGATGCTGTTATGCCATCGTAAAATTTGTCACTATTCAGCCTGGGGTCATCGCGGTTAATGATTACGCATTCGGTCGTGGCTGTTGCCACATCGTGTAGCATCTGTGCCGTTGTGTCAATCTCGCCAAATCGGTCCAGCTGGTCACGTAACACATTCAGAAATAACGAATACTTAGGTTTTATTTGAGTCGAAAATTTAACAGCGTAAGCTTCATCTAACTCTAGTACGGCAATGTCAAAAGGCAGCTTACCATTTTTATTAACTGACTCAATTAAGGCAGCTACTATACCCCGGGTAAAATTACTGCCGGTGCGGTTAGTGAACGCTTTTAGGCCTTGGCTTTCTAGTAATTCCACGATCATTTTTGTGGTAGTAGTTTTACCGTTGGTGCCGCTAACGAGGACAACGCCAAGCTTTAATTGATTCAGTGTGCGTTTTAAAAAAAGGGGATCAATGTGCTCAACTACTAAGCCAGGCAGTGCCGAACCGCCGCCGCCTTTTAATTGCGATGCACGCTGGACGCCTTTGCCGATTATGGTAATGATTTGTTGTTTCACAGGTTCTATTATAACGTAAGTGACATGCTATAATGAGCGTATGTTTATTGTGGGCCTACTTGAGTGGTGGTATGGTGACGGTTGGGCAAAACAACTGGTGTATGCACGCGACAGGGTGTTGGGTATTTATGATTATTTTTCAATAGATTTATTGGCAAAGTCCTGGTTGGCGCCGTTTCGGCAAATCTCCGCCGGTAAAATACAAGGTTCTTTACAGGTGCAATGGAGGGCGTTCGTAGATAGGACAATATCGCGCTTTATTGGAGCGTTCATGCGCACCATCTTGATTATGTTTGGCTGCGTGGCGATTGTACTTTTTAGTATTGCCAGCGTTGTAGCGGTGCTTTTATGGGCTGTATTACCATTTACGCCACTGGTTGGCTTGTATCTAGCGGTGATAGGATGGCTACCGTGGATGATGTAAAGTTTGACTATTATAGCGCACGTGCACAAAAAGCGCGTTTTGGGTGGTCGCTCCGTGGTTTTTTGGGTGGCAGCTTGGGGTTGATGGTGGTTTTATTAGTGGCCGCAGGTGTCGGACTATTGGTGTATGGATTGTCCGTGGGGTGGTTTTTACTTGGGCTTGCTATTATTCCGCAGATTATCCATGAGTGGAAGGGGCAGGAGCTCCGCCACTTGCCTTCGGCAAAAGGCGATACGATTGATGCGGTGCTTTCTGGAG
>CALEKV010000149.1 GCA_937902525.1 uncultured Candidatus Saccharibacteria bacterium
CAGCTAAATTAACACCGAACCGAAAAAGGGTATTCGGAAGTTTAGCACTTAAATCTTGATCGGGTTCAGTGGTTGGTGCTCTGCTCTTAGCTAACTGAGGCGCAACCCGGGCCGATAGGGAGCAGTCAAGTGTCGGTATGGCGAGCAGTACTAGGTATATACCGCATGCTGTACGAAGCTTTATTAGCAACGGTCCGTACACTACGTACCGACATAAAACTCGATTTCCGCGTCGTATAAAGCCAGTACACTACGTACCATCATACCCGTATACAAAAGAAAAGTATAGGTTACTTCGTTTTCGCTTTGAGCGGTGATTTTTTAATACACTTGGCTGTCGTACTTATGTCTGATTTTCGGATATTTGACTTACCGTCTCAGAACGAGTACATAAACCACATCTAGAGCACATGTACGCTAGATGTATGCGACGCCTTGCAAAAAAGGGTAGCCGCTTCGCTATTCGTGAGACTCAAGCACATGTGATGTTTCAGTCTATTCTTCTAGCTGTAACAACAGTTACGGGGCTACAGTTTTTTATGAAAATGGTTATTAAGATGTTACAAAGTTTTCGTAGTCACTGGGCAGTTCTTCTGCACGCCTTAAGTCTTTTCCACCAATGTAAAAACTATTTTTGATTTAAAACTTTATATCAATACCGTTTAGTTGTTAGGGGTAAGTTTGGCGGTTATTTACGCGCCAGCCAACAAGTTTTCCAGCACGGGGTTGTTAAGTTACACCAGTGAGATTTAAACATTAACTATTACCGTTTATGTCCACATACCAAATACGGTACCTTTAGTGTACGCTTTTGACTACAACTTCGTGACTTACGTCGTATTCGCTATAATCAAATGACAAATAGTTTACCTTTTAGCAAACTAAAGGATGTTTCATCAAAATCTACAATGGTTTTTTAGCTTAATTTAATAGCGGCACTGTTCCCATTTCAGTTTTCCATGCCAAGGCACGGTATGAAGTATCGTAAATACCATAAATTAAAAGTAACTCCTATTCCAGAGGCTGTCAACAATCCAAGCCCTGATAGGGGCCCGTATGTTTTACGTGTAAAGGAGACTGGTCGTCTAACAAAAATTCACCTT
>CALEKV010000150.1 GCA_937902525.1 uncultured Candidatus Saccharibacteria bacterium
CAGGCACGAACATTTGGTGCAGCTCGTCTGTACAGGCGTAGAGCATGGCTATGGCAATGCTTAAGAATATCATTTTCTTTACACCTAGACCATACTCTTTGAGTGGGTTGAAAAGTAAAACCCCTAGTACAAAGTAGGCGCTAATATGAGCTGCCTTACGTACTAAAAAGGTTAGTAGGTCGGCCGGAGCGTTGACCCCTATGGATTGTATAGTGCGAACGATCTCATCACTACGCGCAGAAGACGTACCGGCTATTTCGTTGGACATAAGGAATATTACGAGCATCCAGATGGCGATTAGTATCAATGAAACAATAATCCTATTTTGGCGATTCATGAAATGCTTAGTCTCGCGCGAATACATCACGGCTATACACTTTCTCTGACACATCAGCTAGTGCTTCGCTGACTCGGTTCGCGATAATTACGTCAGACTGCTTCTTAAATTCGGCTAGGTCGTTAACGATTGCGAATCCTTCGAAAGAGGATTCCTGAATAGTAGGTTCATGAATAATGATATTCACCCCGTTATTCTTCAGACGGTTAATCACCCCCTGTATTGACGATTGCCGGAAGTTATCTGAACCGCTCTTCATAGTCAGCCTGTAAACTCCAACAGTTTCTGGATTGAGTCGTAATATCATATCTGCAATATGATCCATACGGATAACATTCGCCTCGACAATGGCACCGATAAGGCTGTTTGGTATGCCCTGGTAGTTTGACAAAAGCTGTTTGGTGTCTTTTGGTAGACAATAACCACCATAGCCGAACGAAGGATTATTGTAGTAGTCGCCGATTCGCGGGTCTAAACTGATACCCTTTATGATGTTCAAGCTGCTCAGATTCTCCATCTCTGCATACGTATCTAACTCGTTAAAATAAGCAACGCGCATTGCTAAAAATGTGTTTGCAAATAACTTAACAGCCTCTGCTTCCGTTGACGTCATAAACAAGACGGGAGGGTTGGGAGATAGGGCTGCCGAGGTCAGCAACTTCGCAAACCCTTGGGCTCTTTCATTAGTATCACCAACGATGATTCGTGATGGGTATAGATTATCATGCAAGGCTTTGCCTTCTCGAAGAAATTCTGGAGAAAATATTATATTGGGGTTATTAAATTCACGACGTGCTTTTTTGGTGTAGCCAACAGGTATTGTAGATTTAATAATGATAGTTGCGTCTGGGGCTAACTCTGTGACGGCCATGATGACACTATCTACCGAAGAAGTATCGAACTCACCAGTCTTGTCGTCATAGTTCGTGGGTGTTGCGACAATCACGAAGTCCGCGTGAGCATAGGCTTTATTTGCATCCATGGTTGCGAGGAGTTGCAAATCATTTTTGGTCAGATATTCTTCAATTTCTGTATCAACAATAGGAGAACGTCGATTACTAATCATATCTACGCGTTCCCTTGTAATATCAAGAGCTATAACGTTGTTATGTTGCGCGAATAAGATAGCATTTGAAAGGCCAACATATCCTGTACCTACTACTGTGATATTCATAGCGAACCCCTTCTATTATGCATACTACTCAACATAAAACATTCGGTTAAACTGGATACAGCGTTAGTCATCAATTTTATGACGCGCAAGTTTTAACGACCACAATTTTGACATCCCCCAAGATTTCTTCACTAGGTTCTCTAAATCTTTCGGCATGCCTCCGAGTGCATAAAGGGACGCGAAGAACACAAGAGTTAACATTCCTGAAAATATAAATATATACATTATGGGTACCATTTTTTCAAAAACGTTCTTGAGCAAAAAGCCCGAAGCAAAAGCTATACCAAATGCAAATAATGGACGTATGGTTACCGATATATCAATTCTCATTTTAGTTTCTAGCCTGTATACCCTATATACAAGTATTAGGGCCATAAACTCCGATATGAGAGTTGTGCATGCAGCACCAATAATCCCATGTCTTGGAATTAAGTATATGTTGAGCAGTACGTTCACGAATAACGAAAATAACGATATATATAATATCTTGTGGTGCTTATCTCGCGCCACACATGCCAAACTGAAAACCATATACAAATACGAGAACAGTGTTGCAACTGTGAGTATGCTAAATGGTATTGCAGCACTTATAAAATCATAGTTGGAAATAACTATGATTAATTCATTTTTGATATAAAACCCTACAAGAACAAGCAGTAAACCAAAAGTTAAAAGAATGTGAAATGCTTTTTTTACAATATTTCCAAATTCAGCAATTGAAGCAGTTGCCATAACTGGTGTTAGTCCAGTCATGATAAATGCTGAAAGTGTTGCAAAAGTATTTATTAATGAGTATGCAACTGAATATATTCCTGAAGCCGTAGTACCTAAGATAGAGGAAAGCATAATAGTATCAATTTTTAGATATACAACATTTATAACTGACATGATACCAAACGAAAGTGACATAGCAATATAACGTTTCCAAAGTTTGAAATTATGTCGTGGTCTAATTGGTATATGCTTTCGAACCAACACAAAAGCTATAAGCGCGCATATACCAACAGCACTTACGTAACCAACAATATAAAAAATAAGATCAGCTTTCATCAAGCACAACATTATGACAATTAGGAGGAATAAACATTGCTGAAAGATTGCAATGAGTGCTGGAATATCATTTCTTATTTTGGAACCAAAATAAGCAGCTGATATTGACCATACTGAATCGATTAATAAGAAAGACGACATAATCAAGATTCCGATTCTGAACTGAACAGTGGCGTCTGGATATATCGCAAGACCAAGCCCATACACAACGGGAATCATAATAACGCTTAAAGCAAGGCGTAGACCCATATTTTGATCAATGATCTCTGAAGCTTTTTCTGGATTTTTTGCCATTTCTCTGTTTGAAATAGAGTTTAAACCAAGCTCTGTGAAAAGAGTAAACGTTGTCACAAATGCGATTATCGTAGAATATATTCCATACTCTTTAGCGCCCAAAGAATTAGTCATTATTTTAAGTATCAGCACACTAGAAATAGCCATTATGATTTGGCCAAAAACTTGTACTGCTACGCTTTTTGTTAGTAATTTCTTTGCGTTAGCGGGGTAATGAGCAATAGTTTCAGACACTACTCGCGCCTCCAAGATGAGATTGCCTCATAAAATAGGCCTTCCATATTATCGGCAAGCTGCTCTATCGAGAATTTTACAGCACTCATACTAGCAGATTTTCCCATAGCTTTAAGTTTTTGTTTGTTTCTCAATAGCTCTATAGCAAATTGCGCAATTTGCTTTGGTTGGTGTTCGTCAACCAGAAACCCATTTACGCCATGTTTTAGCCAATCACGAACACCCCCTACGTCGCACGCAATGACAGGCCGGCCAATACTCATTGCTTCAACGCCAACTTTTCCAAAAGTTTCTGGGTACGCAGACGGCATCACCAATAGGCAAGCATTTCTGTAAGACTTTTCAAGCTCATTGGTATTTTGGAACGGTAGAAAAGTGACATCCTTTACTAGGTCTAGATCAACCGTAAGCTGTTTAAGTTGATCTTCATATTGGCCTTCTCCTACGATTATAAGTCGTGCGTCCGATATTGATTTTTTTATAATTTTCATGGCTTTCAATAAATCATCTACGCCCTTATAGCTTTCAAGACGGCCAACGTATAATATTTCGTATCCGTCTGAAGCTATTGGTTGATATTTAAAGAGATGTGCGGCATTCGGGATATACGTGGCTAGTATATTTTGACTACGCAAAATTGATTTAGTGAAACTACTAAGAGCAACAAACATAGTTATACTTTTTCGCAAAGAAGAATAAGTAACCTTACAGATTATACTAAAGTATATGTAGTGGAGTAGACCAATGGGTGTGGTCGACGTCAAAGAACCAGAATTATCCCGAAAATGTCTCCTTTGTACGTACCATTTTATCCAAGGCTTGATATAGAGCTCGGGTCCATGTACATAAAGAAGTGTCGGAAAATCTTTCACCAACGACAAAATAGATGCTGTTGCTTGATACATACTATATATTGCAATTGCATCGGGATTATATTCTGAAAGTATATGCTTTAATACTTTTTTGGAGCTTGGGTTATATGCAGTATATAATAACTTTCTAATACCAGATTTTGGTAATTGTTTGAAGCTATAATCATTAAAATGTTGACGATCAAGATTGGAATCGCTAGTAAGTATCCTTACTTCATGACCCCTCGCTTCAAGTAATGGTCGGATACTACTTATGGTTGTCTCAACTCCTCCTGAAATGTATCCGTAATTCGATATGATGAGAATTTTCATTTTTTTACCCACGTACATACGAATAATGCTAATACATAATTCTTAAACACTTTAATAACTCCCATAAATTGCTGAATTTTGATTTGAGTACAATAAATTACGATTGATAGTGAGTCTAGTGTCGCGATATTCTAGCATTTGACCATTATAAAACGTTCTGTACGTGTTTGCGGTTACATTACGATAAGTTTGGTATAAATATCCATTTGAAGTATTTTTACCTAGTAGCTCTGCGCTAACATAAAATGGTATAGTTGTCGATGAAGTAGTATCAATGAATACTTTTTTTGTAACATTTTGATTTTGCATCATCCATTTAGCCTGCGCAACGTCAGTACCATGCTCGTAAAAGAAGTTATAATATGTTCCTGAATTTGCAAGGTTAATTTTGGGATCAAACCCGCCAGTCAGTTGAGGGATAAGACCAGAATTATGTAAAAATATTAGCACAAATAATGTTGCAAAAATATACGTAATTCTAGTTTTTGATTTAAAGTGTAACTCACATATATATAACGTAGGAATTACTGTTATAACAAGCATTTGCGCGAACAATCGCCCAATATCATAACTAACTGATACATAGGGTAAGGTTGTTATCATAACAAGTAATATTACTGCCGCGTCACTTAGAGCCGTAAGATAAAGTAATTCTATCGAATACTTTTTTTTGCCGCGACGCCGAAAGTACATGATAGATAGTCCGGCAGTACCAAAGATAATAAACAATTGGTAAAACTTTGCGACCGAGGAATGTATGAAATTATTTATGGCTTGTACGTTAAAAATTCTATTTATAGCATTTCCCAAAGAAGTGAGTGGCAACTCATCAATAGGTACGTATGTTATATACTTTTTCTGATCACCTGCATGCTCACTAAGTGCTTCTTGAGGTGATTGTTGATTTGACCCAAGAATACTAAATTTGGTTGTAGTAGAGTGTATATAATTGCCCCTCTTTATTGAATTAAGCGTACGAGTTATCGTTCGTCCAAGATTCGGCGAAGTTTGCGTAAGAAGAGATCCCCACGCATACGTAGCTAATAGTGCAACTATTATAATCGGTACGCTCAATAAAGGTATGGTCATGCCTTTTTTAATCATCTGTTTATAACTGATAACTTTATACACTGCAAATGACGTGATAAGAAGCCCAACGGTTACGTAATTAGTCGAGTAATGCGACAACAGTATTCCAAGCAGCAGCATAATCGTAAGTATGTATTTTGGTCGTTTGGCAATTTGCGAGAAACTGACGATCATCAAGGCTATGAAGAAGAGAAATGCGATTTCCTGACGGTTGAGAAAGGTCAGGTCGTTAATGAATACCGGAAATGTGATGAAGACAAATCCGGCAAGTAGCGCACTCTTATCCGCAAGGAACTTCTTAAAGACATAGAACATAGGCACAATACCGAATGCAAACACTACTTGGAATACGGCCTTATATATGTACTCTGCAGGTATATGAGTAATGTTATAAAGTACAGTTGGCAAAATACTAATACTCAGGCACGAATTATACGGATCATATGAAGGAACCCGCGCAAGCCAAAATGCACGCGTATTTGTCGATGTAAATACTTGGAACTCATGACGTATATCATGACCCGTAATAAACCAGCCTCTCAGTGAAGTACTCAAGAGGATACTTAATGCGAACATAAAGAGTGCGTAGGGATATAGCGGACGCAGCTCTTTCTTAACTATAAGAAGTATAAAGAGAGCAGCAATTGAACCAAACAAGATCATCGTTAAAATGTTTGATGATCCATTGTTAAGGCGAATTGCGCCGCCGATAGCCAAGACTGGCAATAACGTTAGCAGAACTGCAGTGAAGAGGTACGTCTTTGATGGGTATTTCAGCTCTGGCAATGAGATGACTAGTTTTGATTTTCGATTCAACCAAACAAGCAGAAGGGTGGAGAGCGAAAGCATGATGAAGATGTTAAGGGTGGTCAGCGGACGGTCAAGACCGATGTAGTGCAGGGTGTTGAGGAGAAGACCACCTACCATGATAACGAGCAGGCTCAGTACGACGGAGAGACCCGCTTGTATCCACCAGCCACCAAAGCTGGTTGTGATACGGTGCAGCAACAAGTAGCCTGGCACCGTGAGGAAGAAGAGAAGGATTATGATTGACCCAACAATATTCGATAGTGCGAATGCGGCGACTGCAAGGATAAGTAGTGGAACAATTACGAGCGGTAAGCTGAATGTGCGGCCAACTGGGATAGGTTCTACAATCTCTGTTACTGCCTTTTCTCTTGGGTAGATGGCCGCAAAGCGTTCTCGTACAGCTGACCAGGTGAACGTCTGCGCCATTGCTAAGGCAGTTCGGCTCATGGTTCGGTATAGTGGTTTGTCGGCAGCGAGTTTCACGAGCGCTGTTCGTAGTGCTGTAGCATTACCATAAGGTACAAGCAAACCATTCTTGCGATGCTTAACGACGTCCTTATTACCTGTCACACGAGTTGCAATAATTGGCAGTCCAGCGGCCATCGCTTCAAGGAGCACGAGTGGCATACCTTCTCGTTCTGATGGCAAAACGAATATGTCAGCTTGATCATAATAGTTGCGGAGTTTCTCACCGCTCGCAAACCCAGCAAATGTGATGTTCTTCAGCTTCAATTCTTTCGCGTAAGCTTTTAGCTCTTTCTTCAGCTCACCGTCACCCACGATTGTGGTTACGAACTGGTCAGAGATACCGTTGAGTGCATCGAGGAGCTGTCTGAGGTTCTTCTGGTAGCTCAGGCGACCTACAAATAGTAACCGTGGCTTCTTGTGCATGCTTCGGCGTTTCGATATAAAGAATTCGCTTGCGACACCATTAGGTATGACATGCACGTGCGTAGCTTCAACGTGATAGCGTTTACATAGGATTTGTTTCT
>CALEKV010000151.1 GCA_937902525.1 uncultured Candidatus Saccharibacteria bacterium
CTTACGAAATACTGCATGGATCGACCCCTTTAGCAGCCAGCACCCTATTTACGCGTTCTACGATTGTCTGTGCAAAAGCGTCATCCGCGCTCATGGCTTCGGTACCTTTTTCTATGATTCCATTAAGCTGTGTCTCCCACGTACTTGCGTTCGGCTTGACAACCATCGCCTGGTCGACGCCCGCTTTCAGCGCCTCGATAACAGCCGATGCAACGATGCCTGACACTACGCCCTGGGACTTTTCGTAACTTACAATAGTCGGCGTGTTCAGATCATCTGTTATAACAAGCACGTCGCTTCCAATAGTTTCGTGCGCTAATTTTACTGCCACGTCGCTTAGTGCCGCCGGGCCTTTGTCAAGCCCTTTGACGGTGTGCGTACCCATCATTACATATTGGACTTTGCCCTTGAGCGCTTTGTAGGGTGCCAAAGAACGATCTTTAATAGTTTCCCATTCAGGCGTTGTCATGGGCGCTTGGTCAGTATTGCCCCCGTTTTTACCATCGTTGCGTTTTGCTTCGCCAAGTCCAGGAAAATGTTTCGGTGAGACGTCCAGGCCTGCAGCTGTGGCCGCTTCGACGTATTGAGCCGCCAGACCTGCTACGTCTTTTGGGTCAGTACTAAAGGTACGGCTGGGTAGCGGACTGTTCTTCTTGACACCAAGGTCAGTGACCGGCCCAAGGGTGACATCAAATCCTTTCTTCTTCAGGAACTCATACATCGGTTGCATGACTTCCTTGATATATTTTTTGCGTTCCGCTTCAGAGAGTTTGCCGAACGCTTCTTGCGACAAAATCCGCTTTCCCTCTGACGGCCACCCCACCCGCTGTACCGTGCCGCCTTCCTGGTCCACTGTCACGGCCATAGGAATGTCTTGCTGGTTCTTAAAGTTAGTCAGGGTGGCATTATTGCCGTATAGATCTTTCGGGGCAGTCATCACGACTACGCTGCCGATTGAGTATTGGTTGAAAATCTTCGCAGAATTTCCCATGTTGTTGGGCTTGTTTGCATCACCATCTACGCCCAGTATGAGTAGCTGGCCTAATTGTTGCGCGGCAGTGAAATTTTCCTGCACGCACTGTTGGGGTGTTTTTGGTTCCGCAGTCTCAGTTTCGGTAGGAGTGGGTGTCGGTGTTGCTTCCGACGTCGGTGTTATTGACGAACTAGGATCGGCCTGATGACTCGGAGTAATTTCGCCGCTACCATTAGGTGTGAGCGTCGCGCTGGCTTGCGG
>CALEKV010000152.1 GCA_937902525.1 uncultured Candidatus Saccharibacteria bacterium
GTACGACATCGCGCACTGCGAGGTTGACCATAGGCCCGATGTGGTGACGCCGGCTCAGCTGGTCGCTGCCAAGCAGATCGAAGAGGAAATGGAGGCGAGTGAAAACGCCTTCGGCCTCGACAGTCGGCTGACGCAGCTCCTCGACCGCCGCGCTGCGGCCATCGAGGAGGCGATGACCGAGCTGCCGCAGGCGCTGTGGCCGGACGACGGCTGGACTCTCGAAGTCCTGTCATCGACCAACGGTCTCGCGTTGGTGGCTGATGCTCGGTCGTGGGTCAACCACGCTGGGCAGTTCCCGGAGCGCTGCGAGGGTCGTGACGCGCAGGTGGTATACGAGTTGCCTGCCGCTGACGGCGTGCTGCAGGTCGTCGCCTACTACAAGTGGGGGGCGTGGAACCTCAACTTGTGGTGGCGCGAGGGCAATACCGCCAGCTCGGAAGAGCCGGCGGTGGAAGAATCCGGTGAGTCGGCCACTGTGGCTGACCTCGCTGCCTTCTTCAACTCGCAGCGGCACTGACCCCTTTTGCGCTCGGGGTTAAACGAGCGCAAAATCCGTGCACGCGGGTAACCACTAGGTCGTAACGTGCAATACCGACCGCCCCAAATCTTGTGATGGGCTCAAAAAACCAAGAACGAGCAATTGAGATTTCGCTCGAGTAAGGCTGATCACAGCCAGCAATCTCATCCCGATGCGCAAGCGGGAAAGTGCTCGAAGCACCTAGGTCTTACGCTCTCCTGCGGAGAGGAGGTTTGGTTGAGTTTTTAAACTCCCACTCCTCCCGCAGAACTCTGTCCACGGATGTAAATGCCGTGCTGATGAGCTGGAAACAGCGAAACAGAAATGTGTATTTTCCGGGTGGTTATTAGATCAGATTTGCCTCTCGAGCAAAAACGAATAGTTTTTGTGTTCTTTTATGGAAATACGCGAGCAATGGAAACCCCCGCAAGCAAACGGGGGTTTTCGGGTATAATGGTGTCATGATAAAACCTGCTTTTAAGCCGCAAAAGATTTTATGGATGGACCTGGAGATGACTGGGCTGGACCCAGTAGAGGACACTATTTTAGAGGTGGGGGCGATTATTACTGATTGGGACTTTAAGGAGATTGCAACGTTCGATGCAGTTAAAAAAGTTGGTCCGCGTTTGATGAAACAACGCATGGTGGGTGCGTTTTGGGACGAGTTTTCTGATGTGCGCGATCAGCTAATGTTGCAAAACCAGCAGGGTAAGAGTGGCCGCGTTGTAGAAAATGAGCTGCTAGCGTTCATTGATACCCATATTGGCACAGAAGGCAAAGTGCTGTTGGCTGGCAATTCTATCCATCAAGACCGCAAATTTATCGAAAACGAATGGCTGCGTTTAAACGATCGCTTACATTACCGTATGTTAGACGTAAGCGCGTGGAAGGTGGTGTTTGAAGGCAGATATGGCAAAAAGTTTATTAAGCCCGAACAACATCGTGCACTCGATGATATCCGTGGCAGCATTGAAGAGCTAAAGTATTACCTAAAAAAGGTAAAGGCATGACCGAACAAGAATGGTTTGACTATTTGTTGAGTTTTCCGAATGCGTGGTTGGATTACCCGTTTGGGGAGGGCACGGCTGTATTTAAAGTTGGCCATAAGGATGCGCCAGGTCAATCTGAAAAGATGTTTGCCCTAGTGGCAGAAGGCGGCAGGCCGCTCCGCGTGAGCTTAAAAACCGACCCGCAGTTAAACGAAACATTGCAGGTAAAATATGAAACGGTTCTGCCGGGTTATCATTTGAACAAAAAACACTGGATGACGATAATCTGCACCGGGCAAGTCAGCGACGATGAGTTAAAAGATTTTGCGCGCCTTAGTTACCGGTTGGTGGCTGAATAGTTATTTGGTGTTTTGGAACTTGTTTAATTGTTCTGTGGCGGCGTCAAGTGATGCCACATTTTGTTCATAAAATTCATTGAAAGCTTTACTGTTGGTGGTGGCTTTAAGTTTTTGCAATTTACTTTTTAGCGCTGTTATTTGATAGGCGATTTCGCCAGAATAACTGCGGTCAAGGGTGCCCGTTAAATAGGCGTCCTCAAGTTCTTGGGTGAGCTTGGAGGCGTAGGTGGCCTCCGTTTTTTTGGCTTGTAGGGAAAGTTCACCACTCTTGTAGCTCTTATCATCCATATATTTTTTGAGATTATCTTTCATGGACCTTAAGTTACTGCCCAAGGTGCTGTTAATATTGGATAGATTATTTTGGGTGAGCCGTTTTCCGGTGGAGGTGGTGACTGTATTGAGGGTTTCTAGCCTTGCCTGTAAGGCGTATAGCTGCGCGCCCACACTTGGCGGCGAAAAAGCCTGAATTAAAACAAACAACAGTATGCCGGTGATGGATAATATGCCAATAATCGTTACTGCGACTGCCATTGGACTGGCTTTTTTGACGGGTATTGGAGTAGCGATTTGGTTAAGGTAGTCAACCGGGTAGCGGTTGACGTTATCGACCGGATGTATATCAGGCGCGGGTCCGTCTTGTGGCTGCAAAGCGCCATCAGGGCCCTGGAAGTCAGGCTGTTGTGGTTGGTATGGGCTTTGTGGCTGCATGTTAGTTATATTTAAGCACAAGTAGCATGACTTGAATAGGGGAGAGAGTATAGTGACCGATACGGGACGGTTAAAATACAAC
>CALEKV010000153.1 GCA_937902525.1 uncultured Candidatus Saccharibacteria bacterium
ACGGTTTAGCCACCACTATTACCGGGTTATGCCCAATAAAAAACACCACCGCGTATTAGTATGGGTGGTGTTTTTGGCGGTGGTTGGTGTTATAGCGGCGCAAATGCTGTACCCGTTAAACCGCGCCGTTCCATTTGCTACTTTAGCGGGTAGGCCAGTCGGCGGCGTGCCGGAACTACAGCTGGCGGGGCAAATCGCTGGTGCATTTCCAGATGCAAAAATTAAGCTGCAAGCGGGCGGTAAAACAACAGACGACATTGCCTTGGTGGCAACTGGCGCTCAGCAGAATGCCGATACCATGGTGCGAACGTTAACAGACTATCCGTTCTGGCGGCGTTTCATACCGGGGTCTATCTTGTGGCAGCACCCAGTGGTCAATGCTTGGAATGTAGATTACGTGCCAAAGCAGTTGGACGAATTTGCCGCAGAGCAGTCGGCTAGCCTTTCGTACGCGCCGGTCAACGCTGGCTTGGCTATAAAAGACGGCACATTAGTGGCAACACCTGACGCGCCGGGCAGCCAAGTCTTGGCGCAGGCTATTAAAGATGCGTTGTATGCCGCGAAGCCGCAGTATGGTAAAACTACCACTGTTACGGTTGTTGCCAAAAGCATTGCGGCCACTAAAACCGCGGGCGACCTGGCAAGTGTTCGTTCCCAGGCTGAAGCGGCACTGGCGTTGCCGGTGACGATACAGGCAAATGGTCAAACCTTTACGCCCGAGCCGTCAGAAAAGGCAGCTTGGCTACGGCTCGCCGAATACCAATCGGGTAATACTACCCTGGTTGTAGATGCAGATAAACTAAATGCATATATTGACGACGTTATTACCAAACAGGCGGGTAAAGCAGCTGGGCGAACCAATAGTACGTTGCAAAACGGTCGCGAAACCACTCGCCAAGTAGGTGAGACTGGCTTAAAGGTCGACAACGCCCCGCTTGTTGAGCTACTGACCGATTATTTATTGAATAATCGTGGTCGCCCACCGTTTATAGGTGAAATGGTGGCTATTGAACCTAGTATTATTTACAACAATACTTATACCGCGACGCAACAGGGCTTGCAGGCATACATTAGTGAAAAAGCTAAGCATGGTGCCTGGATAAGTGTGCAGCAATTGGATGGTCAAAAATGGACTGCCGGTGCCGACGACACCGATAGCGTAGTGAGCGGCAGTACGTACAAGCTGTTTGTCGCATTGTATCTGTTTAAGGAAATGGACGCTGGCAAAATTAGCTGGGATACCCCAATTTTAGACACCAACACCAGTACTTGCTTTAGTCGCATGACAATCGCTAGCACTAACCCTTGTGCTGAAGAATGGTTGCGGCAGTTCGGGCGGAGTGACGTGAACGACTTTTTATATAGTAAAGGTTTCAGTGCTGCTACTACCTTTACGCACCCTGAAGCGGCACATACCTCGGCCGCTGATTTAACTAAGTTTATGGTGGGGCTTGAACAGGGTACGTTAATTAGCGGCGCACACCGGGACAGGTTGCTGTATTCGCTGAGCCACCACCCATACCGCTATGGCATCCCGGCGGGGAGTGCCGGGCAGGTGTGGGATAAGGTGGGGTTTGTATTCAATTACATTAACGATACGGCGATTGTGCACCACCCAAAAGGGGCGTATGTCATGACCATTTTAACTCAGGGCCAGTCCTATGGGGAGATTGCTAACATGACGCGCGAAATTGAAAAGATAATGTACCCTTAGCGGTGGCGCGCCTCGTCGTCCTTTGCTCGCCGCTTCCCCTCAACAGACCCTTAGCCCGCTCGTCGGTCTGAACTTGATTCAGACCGACGATAGCTTGATACCTCTGTTATAATAGGGGAATGAAACAACGGCTCGACAAATTAGTGGCAGCACGGGGCTTGGCGGCAACACGCAGCGAAGCTGAAAGTTGGATTCGCCTGGGGCGGGTTAGGGTTGACGGCAAATTGGTGCAAAAGCCCGGCACGTTTGTGCCAGAAGCAGCTGTTGTTACTTTGGATGCGCCAGAACGTTATGTCAGCCGGGCTGGGCTTAAATTGGCCAGTGTCGCCAAGGCGCTTGGTATTGACTTTACTGGTAAAGTGGTGCTTGACGTTGGTAGTAGTACGGGCGGCTTTACGGATTACGCGTTGCAGCATGGCGCCAAAAAAGTGATTGCGGTAGACGTCGGTACCGACCAGCTACACCCGAAGCTGCGTAATGATAGCAGAGTAGAGTTGTATGAAAAAACGGATATTAGGGATGTTGAGTCACGAGTCACGAGTCACGAGTCACGAGAAAACGCGGTTGTAATCGAGGTGCCGGATATTGTAGTGATTGACGTGAGCTTTATTAGCTTAAAGGAAATTTTACCGCACGTCTCGAAACTCGTGACTCGTGATTCTCGTATTATTGCCATGGTAAAGCCGCAGTTCGAAGCCGGCAAGGGGCAGCTGGGCGGCAGTGGTGTTGTAAAAAACAACGCTTTGCGCCGCACAATTTTAAAGGACTTTGAAGCATGGGTAAAACGCTTATTCATAGTGGTGCAAAAGGCTGACAGCCAAGTGGCTGGCGCGCATGGCAACGTAGAACGTTTTTACTTATTACGCAAAATTACTGTGAAATAGTTTACAAAATTACATTATCGTGCTATTATAGTGTCAATCGTGCTTTAGAAGCACGTGCCCTCAGGCTGGGTCGAGGTTAACTCTCCGGCCGGAGAGTTAACAATCGATTCATCTTTGGGCTACCTAGTACGTCCAGCTGGGTTGAAATCCGGCAGAAAGGACAGGCAACTATGTCTGTTCGTGAACACATCGTCGCCGCCTTGTTGGCGGTGACATTATTGGCGCCGTCCGGCGCCGCCTTGGCGTTTGCCGGCGGTGACGACGGGCAGACGCCTGTCGTCACCGCCACTGAAGCCGATTCCGCCACATCCGTGGCGGAAGAGGTCCCGATTGACATCGACACCGCCCCCGTGGTGGTTGAAGATGTCCAGGTCCCCGATCCCGCCTCCGCGGAAGAGGCTCCGGCGCCTGAACCTGCCCCTGAGCCAGCTCCTGAACCCGCCCCCGTGGTGGAGGAGCCAACCGGCGTCTCGCCGGTACATGGCTCCGTGGTCGCTGAGGCGGGACTCATTGGCGCCCACTTTTGGACGACAATGGGAGACGGGGCCACGTATGTGGTCTCGGGAGTCTTCAACCACATGCCTTTCTCGGGGTCTCTGTCGCCGAGCAGCACGCTGCTCGCGCTGAGTGCCGCTGGAACATGTGAATCCGTTGGCCCTACCACGGCCACGGATGACAGCGGTCGCGAGATCATCATCAGCGTCAGCTGTGATGATAGCGCGACCGCCCCCGTCGATACCGACGGCGACGGCCTCACCGACGAGCAGGAAGTCCTGCTCGGCACGAACCCGAACAACCCCGACACCGATGGTGACGGGGTGCCGGATGGTGTGGAGATTGAAGCGGGTACCGATCCGCTCAAGCCTCCAGTTACCCCTGTTGACACCGACGGCGACGGCCTCACCGACGAGCAGGAAGTCCTGCTCGGCACGAACCCGAACAACCCCGACACCGACGGCGACGGGGTGTCGGACGGCGATGAGGTTGAAGCGGGTACTGACCCGCTGGTGGCGGATAACCCCGCTGCCAACGGAGGCATCAACTACTTGTTGATTGACCAGACCGAAACCGGTCTGGTCTTCAATGGAGCTGCGATTCCTTCCGGATCGCGCACCGCCAAGGTGTACTTGGCTGACGGGGTCACCCCGGTGGGTGGCTCGGTCATGATCGGCAAGGGGGAGACTGGGTCATGGGAGGCCCCAATTTCGTCCATCACCCAGACCTACGTGGTCAAGGTGGTCGGCGGAAACCTGACCGTATGGTCAGGCGAGTTCGTTTTCGGCCCTGCCGATCCCGGGACCGACCCGGGCACTGAGCCTGGCACTGAGCCGGGTACCGATCCCGGAACTGACCCGGGTACCGACCCTGGCACCGAGCCTGGAGTTGACCCGGGTACCGAGCCTGAGCATGGCGGCACCGACCACCATGCCTACGCCGGGTGGCCCCATGGCGACCGTCACGATGTCACCGACAGTGTCAACACCGACGGCGACGACACTGTAGATGTTGCCGACACTGGCAATATCTACGATAAGCCGCAAACTGGCGACTTTGGGTCGCCCTTTGCGGGCGCCATCCCGATGGCGCTGGTAGTTGCCGGCATCGGCGCGCTTGTTGCGCGCCGCCGGGTGGCTGGCTGAGATGAATCGGACTGTGTGAGCGCTGCTTGTATCGGTGACGAACTGAGCAGTCCGACCGCCCCCAGTTTCCGTGGTATTACTACGGGAACTGGGGGTTTTCTTTATGTTTGCAAAATATTGGTATTTATGATAATATATTAGTATGCCCGTTTTGGGTTGTTCTTAGGTACCGGCGAACTGCGCCGCAAAAGGAGCGAAATGGCACGTATTCGTACAAACCTGCGCCGCACCTTGTTGGGTGTGTTCGCTTGGATGGCGATAGGGCTTGGGGCGGCGGGGCTGATTGCGCCGCTTGTGCTTGAGCCGCCAGCCGACTTACCGCCGGAAACGGCGACAGTAATGTCGTCTGCGCCTAGTATTCCCCCGGTGGCCGACACAACGGACGCCACGGTGTTGCCGTCCGCGCCCATAACCGAGTCGCTTTGCGATGGCGTAGTGGGCACCCCACAGCGCGTCGAAATTGCTGACCTTGGTATCGACGCCGCTATAGAGGTATTGGGGCCAATAACTCCAGAGGAGGGGATTGGTGCCCCTGCCGATAAAGCCAAAATGGGCTGGCAGCCCAGTTGGCCTGGTGTGATGCCTGGTGCGTGCAAAGGCACTGTGCTAATGGACGCACACACCTACGGTGACGGTTCGGCAGTCTTCAAGGAGGCCTACGATGGCATTCCGATGAGCCAGCTGGACAAGATTGGTATGGTGGCAAAGGTAGCTACCGATGCGGGGGATTACTATTACCGCATCGACTGGCAGATGACAGTTCTGGCTGATGCGTACCCGGAATTCGTTAAAAACAACGACATCTACGACGTTGACCAAAGCGAAGACGAAAGGATCTTTTTTGCCACCTGTTCCGATGGCGGCACGACGGAAACGATTTTTACCGGGTACCGGATTCCGCCGCCCTCGCCCTGAACAACCAAACTACTACGGGCTGGCCCTCACGTTAACGCGTGTGGGCCAGTTTTTTATTTGCTAACATTAAACCTAAACTCAACAATATCACCAGGCTGCATAATGTAGTCGCGGCCTTCGGTACGCATTTTGCCAGCAGCGCGGGCGGCGGTTTCAGACCCAGTTGCGATTAAATCGTCGTAATCAACCACTTGCGCGGTAATAAAACCGCGTTCAAAATCGGTGTGGATTACGCCGGCGGCTTGAGGAGCGGTGTCGCCTTGGTGGATGGTCCAGGCCCTCACTTCTTTTGGCCCGGCTGTCAAATAACTTTGCAGTCCTAAGATGTCGTAAGCGGCATGAATCATCTGGCTTAAACCTGGTTCTGGCACGTCGTAACTGTCTAGCAGCTCCTGTGCATCGGTGGAGTCCAAGCCTTTTAATTCATCTTCTAATTTGGCGCATATAAACAGTGCTCGGGCGGTGCTTGGTACAAGCGCGCGTAAGCTGGCTTGCATGGCGGTATCATGTAAGGCTTCTTCATTAATGTTAAACACGTAAATGACCGGCTTGGCAGTTAACAGGTGCAGGTTTTTAAAATCATCAGCGTTTTTTATGTAGGCGTCACTTTGGTTGGCTAAGATGTCGTGCTCTAAATCTACTTTAAGTGCGGCGAGTATTTCTACTTGAGTGCGTAATTTTGGGTCAGCTTTGGCTTCTTTTTGTAACTTAGGCAAGTGAGCCTCAACGGTTTGCAGGTCGGCCAGCAATAGTTCGGTATTGATAGTAGCAATGTCGCGTGCCGGATCAACGTTATTTTCAACGTGCAAAATATCATCATTTTTAAAGGTTCGTACAATATGCACAATGGCGTCGCACTGGCGGATGTTGGCTAAAAACTTATTACCTAAACCCTCGCCCTTGCTGGCGCCGGCTACCAGCCCGGCAATGTCGACAAATGTGACGGTGGCGGGGATGACTTTTTGCGCGTTGTACATTTTTTTCAGCACACTTAGGCGTTGGTCTGGCACGGGCACAATCCCAGTGTTTGGTTCGATGGTAGCAAATGGGTAATTAGCCGCCAAAATGTCATTATTGGTGAGGGCGTTAAATAAAGTAGACTTACCGACGTTCGGTAGGCCGACAATTCCTATTGATAAGCTCATAGGGTGCTATTATATATGGTTTTGCAGCTTAGGAAAAGCAAAGGAGTTGTCGCCATGATAGCGCTCGTGGTATATTTTAAGTAATGGTCAACAAAATTATGGCTGGGGTGCGCAATTTTAAGGGGACTTCACGGCGGAGGGGCGTGCTGCTTATTATCATTGGAATGCTGATTGCTGTGGTAGTCATAGGTTTATGGGTGTGGCAGTTCTGGAGCGCGAAGCCAGCAGAAATTACCGCCGAGGGCAGTGCCGCTGCGGCTATTGAATATGTGGACTCCCGTATGTCGTATAAAACCAAGGTCATTGCTGTTGACGCTCGTGCAAAAAAACTTGAATTGTTAAATATCGATCTAAATACGGAGCAGGCCTATACCTATACGAATGATACGCTTTTTACGAAAGGCTTGTCTAACGACGAGATGGCAGTGGACACCATTAAAAAAGACGACACATTACATATTAGGGTAAACTTAAAAACTAATACGGTAGAAACAGTATGGCTACCGTGACACGGCAATGGCTGTATAGGCTGGCTGGGGTTGCCGTATGCGCGGTAGTAGCGGTCCTTGTAGCTGGCATACAGCATGGGAACAAGGTTGTAGCGGCCGAAGGCAACGAAGTAGGGGTTGCGGATGTGTACGCAAAGAGCGGCGGTGACAATGCCGTTTATGCGACACATTTTCTACTCCATCAGTTGCCAAGATTAGACACTAATTGGCCAATAGCGACGGGGAGTTGTGTAAGTAATGACGTGAACGATGTCTACCGTGGTAGATACAGCCCCTATAAGGCGCTGCCATTCTTGCCCGCCGTACCAATAAAGAACGGATCAACTGCCAATGGTGGCTCCGGAACGCGATATATATTAGGAAGCAATGAGGAAGGCAGTCCGTTAACGGAATACTTAGACGATGAGGGTGATATATATTGGTCATTTAATAAAAATGGTGCATACCGCAATGCCGTAGGGAACTGCGAAACAACGTGGAATGGCATGGGCTTATTGGATAACAACGACACGCTTGACTCAAGTATCCCGAATGACTACATGAAGCTATCACAAAATTCATCAGGCTTTAAGGCGTTACGGGCTTTAAGGAACGGCGGTACGTGTGGAACAGGTTGGGAGGTAATAGATCCGGCGTTGGGCTTGTGTCCAATTAACACCGCGGAAGCAACAAAGCAAGTGGGCGGGCTTGGTAATGGCGGATATTCTGTTAATCCGTTTATGTATGGCGGCTGGGCCAAAAAATCAAACGCCGACTTTGACTACTCGAGCCTCACATGGAAGACGGGTGGCGACATCGAAGTGAAGGAAGACGACCCTCAATACAACGGGTGTGATCAGCCTAACGATTGTAGTAATACTATGTATAACGGAACAAATTGGGTGCGAGTAAGGATGAACGATGAAGCGCCTGAATATGGCCACGTTGCAACCATTAGCGGCCTTAAGTATCACGACCCGACAGACTACCTGAAAGAAAAAAACAAAAGCATTAGTCCATACAGAAACCCAGACAAAATATACCAAGGCCTTGAGCAGCTAATGGTAGCAGATAGTGAAGATGAATATCTTTCCTCGGATCTGGTTTGGGGATACGAGGATGACGGTACTCCACCAAGGGATAGCGATGGTCGCATAAGCGGGTTAGGGCTTTACAGCGATGGACTATCCTTGTTCCGGACTGAATTTGTACTGAGCCAGGATGACCTGAACACCCTAAAGGCCGCTCAGGACTTTAACCCCTCGAAGGGCGGGCTATTCCTTGACCTGGTGGCGGATGATTTTTATTCGGTGTACGTGAACGGTTGTCCACTACAGAGGGGCCATAATACTTGGAACTCTGCGCTCGTACAGAAAGTTCGTATACCGCTTGAGATGTTGCATGGTCCGCAAAATACCGCATGCAAGAACCTACCAGTTACACCAGGTAATGACCCAAATATGGACTCCACTAAGCCGAACCTTGTTGCAATAGAAGTCGCGGACCGTATTCAGATTGGAAGAGGCTTCCATGACGCTGGTGGCACCGGGCTTGGTTTTGCCGTTGTGCGGTATGACCGTACCGGCTATAACCTGACGCCCATAGTAGGGGTAGATAGTCCGTTTGTGCCACCGGGCGGCGAGGTGATGTTTGATTATAGGGTCGCTAATAGCGGTGTTGCTTCGGCAAACACAAACAGTAGTGCACGGCAAATTATTGTGAAGCCAGGAGTTAGCTTGCCGGGTGACTTCTTCACATCCCATACGGACGCAAGCTGTGGGTCGTATGACCCTAGCCCTAACCCTGATATTACTTGTGCAGCAACATTGTTTACGGATAGCCGTATTTTCCCTGGAGACAGTAGTACGGGCGTAGGGTCTGAAACGGCCACGGCGAACTATGCGCCGGGGACGCGCATTTGTCGTGTCTTAGTGGTTGAACCTCGGTCATCTGGCAGTTCAGGCTCAAGGGATAGCGTACCTACATGCGTTACAGTTGCAAAAGCGCCGCAAGTACATTTTTGGGGTGATGATGTAACGGTGGGTAATAATTCTGTAGCGGCGTTATTAAACAATAAAGCCACAGTCGAAACCACCAGGCAAGCTATGTTAAACGGCGGGGCGGGGCTGGTTACTTATGGCAGCTGGGCGGAGTATGGTATTTTTGCACCAGCTCTTGTTAAATCGACTTCTGGCGGGGCTGTTTCGGGTTCTGGCGGCTATACTGGTGGAGCAATCACGGATACAGCTGCTAACAATCTGACTTTTGCCAACGTGGGCGGGTATGGTCAGTGGTCTCCGCCTTGGGTAACGAGGTCGGTGGAGCAGTTTGCATCGCAGTTTCCAGAAGATGCACCGCGCAGTGATACTAGTCTGTCGCTTGATTCTGTCAACATCAGCCCTGGTGAAATTAAGCGGGTACCGATGACCCATGGTGGTAATATAAAGTTAAGCGGCAGCTATTCTGGTAAGGGAGCAGCCATACTGATTACCAATCAGACGGTTGTTATTGACGGTGATATTATAGTTAACGAAAACACTATTAATAGCATTGGCACGGCACCGCAACTAATAATTATTGCTAATAATATTATTGTTAATAGCAATGTGACGCGTATTGATGCTTGGTTAGTGGCGCGTCCGAGCGATATTACAGAGGCAATCGACGGCCCTAACGGCAAGGTGTCTACATGTGATAGCATAATGTCGCCACCGCTTACTTACAGTAAAGGTCTGAAATTTGGCGTTTGTGACCGACCCCTCCAAATTAACGGCTCACTAATTGCCAAAGAGGTACAGTTCAGGCGCACCTATGGCGCTGAACAAACAACTGGCCTGGCTACACCAGCCGAAGTGATAAACTTGCGCGCCGACGCCTATATGTGGGCCCATAAAGCTGGCTCTGGCATGTCGATAGACACTGACTTTACTATAGAACTGCCACCACGGTATTAGCAGCAAATTAGTCTTGCGTAAACCAGTTATGCTTAGGTATACTTAAAGGTAGCATGAAATTAGTAAGAGGGATGGGCGATTTTTTTGCACTGGATATTGGCACTAACGCCATACGAGCGGTGCAACTGGTAAGGACTGGCAGTAACCAGTGGTCTCTTGTGGCGCACGCGTATGTGCCAATAGATAATCGTGTTGCCGCTAGCGACTCGCCGGAAGCTAAGCGCAAGCTTGGTGAAACTATTATGACAGCGGTGGGACAAAGTGGCATAAAAACGAAGAACGTCGTACTTGGCTTGCCGTCTAGCAAAACCTTTACGACTGTTATTGATGTGCCGACTGTTAGCGAGGCGGAGCTAAAGGCCACTATGAAATATCAGATTGATCAATACATTCCAATGGCCGTTGATGACGCCAAGGTTGACTGGGCTCTGCTGGGGCCTTCGCTGCGGGAACAAAACCAAATGGAAGTCTTAATCAGCAGTACCGCTAAGCAGTATAGTGAAGACCGCTTGG
>CALEKV010000154.1 GCA_937902525.1 uncultured Candidatus Saccharibacteria bacterium
GCCTAAGCACCAGTTTTGGTGCTGTGATGGACAACCCCAATTTAATGGTGGCTTGTTTGGTAGGTGACGGCGAAGCCGAGACTGGCCCAACAGCCGGTGCATGGCACTTAAACAAACTCATCAACCCAAAACGTGATGGTATCGTATTACCAATCCTGCACCTTAATGGCTATAAAATTAGTGCGCCTACCGTATTTGGCCGCATGAGCAATTACGAACTCATGACGCTGTTTAGCGGTTACGGATACGAACCACGGATTGTGGACTGTACAAAAGATGGCGTGAGCCCGCATGACGCCATGGCTGAAGCTTTAGACTGGGCGCATGATATCATTGCGGAAGTTCGCGCCAGTGAAGACACGGTAGCGCCACGCCTGCCAATGCTTGTCATGCGTACTCTTAAAGGCTGGACCGGCGTTAAAGAGCTTGACGGTGTTAAAATCGAAGGTAACTGCATGGCACACCAGGTTGTACTCACGGAGGCTAATAGTGATAAAGAACAGTTAAAACTACTGAACGATTGGCTCCGCAGCTACAACTTTAGTGAACTTTATAACCCAGAATCCGGTTTTGGCGACTATATCAATGACATTTTGCCGAGCGATCCAAATAAACGCCTGGGCATGAACCACAACGCGCGCGCCGATGGCACGTACAAAACATTGAATTTACCAGACGCTGAAGAATTTTGTGAAGACGCTGAAACCCCGGGGGCAATGGGTAGTGCCAGCATGATCCAAGCCGGAAAGTACATCAAGCGCGTGTTTGAACTCAATCATGACAATAAAAACTTCCGCTTTATGAGCCCAGATGAAACCTATTCCAATAAACTGGATGCAATATTTGGCGCCACCAGCCGCAGTTGGCAGTGGCCAATTATGCCATGGGATAAAGACCTGAGCCAAAATGGCCGTGTCATGGAAATGCTCAGCGAGCATAACATGCAAGGCCTGCTGCAAGGGTACGTTTTAACTGGCCGCCACGGTATGTTTGCAAGCTATGAGGCATTTTTGGCAGTAGTAAGCAGCATGGTTGACCAATGCGCCAAGTTCTTAACGCAAAGCCGCGGCGTACAGTGGCGCGGTACTATTGGCAGCTTAAACTATATATTAACCAGTAGCGGTTGGCGCCAAGACCATAACGGCTTTAGCCACCAAAACCCCGGCTTTGTGGATGACATTTTGCGCCGCCAAAGCAACTTTAGTAACGTATACTTCCCGGCAGATGCCAACACTACCATTATGGTGCTAGAACGAATGCTAAGCAGCACACGCCAAATCAATGCCGTTGTTGCGGGTAAAACCCTTGAACCGCGCTGGCTAACGCCACAAGCTGCCCGAAACCAAGTCAATGAAGGGTTACTGGTATGGGACTTTGCTAGCGACGATAACCCAGATGTCGTCATGGCCGCAGCCGGCGACTATCCAACCAAGGAAACCATGGCTGCAATTGATATAGTCAAGACAGAGTTCCCATACGCCAAAGTCCGCATGGTAAACGTTAGCAGCCTAACTACGGTCGGCTTTGGTACTGTAGAACAAGTGGTTGATCAAGCAGAATTTGATCAAAAGTTCACCCCAGACAAGCCGGTGATATTCAACTTCCACGGCTACCCGCAAACCGCCAAGGCGATCCTGTTCAACTACGCTCATGACACACGCCGCTTTGACGTGCGCGGATACATTGAAGTCGGCAGTACTACTACTCCGTTTGACATGCCTGTACGCAATAACACTAGTCGCTACCAGCTGGCGCAAGCCGCCTTTGAACAACTTGGCCGCCAAGGAGCAATACCATACGAAGAAGCCCAGCACAAAATTGCCGAATATCAAAATAAAATTGATGAAAATACTCAATACATCAAGGACTACGGCATAGATATGCCAGAAATTGATGCTTGGGTGTGGCCAGCCGCCCGCGGCTTGGAACAAGCTAAAGAAGAGGCCTGGCACGGCCAAACGAACTAGGAGATAGCAGAGTGGGCTTGATTCTCGTTGCAAACCCTGGTAGCAGTAGCCGTAAATACGCCTTGTACAAGCATGGTGAATTTCAACTTGAACAAATAGCGGCGATCAATATCGAAACAAGTG
>CALEKV010000155.1 GCA_937902525.1 uncultured Candidatus Saccharibacteria bacterium
AGCGGCGTAGATAGCTGGAATATTCGCACTGGCAACCTAAGCGATGAAGACTTTAGCAAAATCAGCGAAGCCATGGGAGAAATGGCCGAAGCACCAATTTTTATTGACGACACACCGGGCCTCAGCGTGCTGGAGATGCGCACAAAAGCCCGCCGCGCCGCACACGACCAGCCACTTGGCTTAGTAATCGTAGATTACCTACAGCTCATGACGGCCAGTAACACGCAGTACGGCAACCGCGTTCAAGAAATCAGCGAAATTAGCCGTGGCCTAAAACTGATTGCACGCGAACTAAACGTGCCACTAATTGCCTTAAGTCAGTTAAGCCGCGCCGTTGAAAGCCGCACGCCGCCAATCCCAATGCTTTCCGACCTCCGTGAATCAGGCTCTATTGAACAAGACGCCGATATTGTGAGCTTTATTTACCGACCGGGTTATTACGAGCCAGACAACCCGGAAGTACAAAATATCACTGATTTAATTATCGCCAAGCACCGCAATGGACCAGTTGGGAAGGTGCAGCTATACTTCCACCCAGAACGTCTGCGGTTCATGTCATTGGATAAACGTCACGAATAAAACTGATTGATATTTTTAAAACAGCAGGGCGTGCTAAGCCCCAAAATCCCAGAAAACGCAAGCAATATTATGCTATAGTAAAAACAGTATGAAAAACCGCGTAACGGACTTTCTTGCCTACCGTTGGCGATATGCGCTGGGTTACACCGTAATAATTGCCGTCATCGGTATTATGGTGGCCGTAGCGGCATTTTATGTCCCGCATGAACTCCGCCAGGGCGAAATCGACACCGCCCTGACCAGTGCCAAGCTTGGCACTAGCTCCATGTCACCGCAATCATTCATTGACTTGCCATACCATATATTACAAAAACTCAGCTTTATGGCGTTTGGCGTTACGGTATTGAGCATTAAACTGCCCTCTATCTTACTTGGCACGCTATCTGTTCTGGGCATTTTTTTGCTAATACGCACCTGGTTTGAGCCAAAAGTTGCTATTATTGCTACTCTTATCGCTACTGTGTCTGCGCAATTTTTATTTATGCTGCAAGATGGTACGCCGCTCATCACATTTACCTTTTTGAGCGTTTGGCTGCTGTTTGTCGCCACATACGTTACCCGCCGTAAATATTTTGGCACGCTATGGAAAGTGCTAACCACCCTGGCTATGGCGGCCTGCCTTTACACACCCATGGGGATTTACCTAGTAGTTGTTATGCTTACGACTAGCATGTTCCATCCACATATCCGCTTTATGATAAGAAAGCTCAATCGAGCCAAGGTGTCTGTAGCTATAACGCTTGGGGTAGCGGCATTGGCGCCGCTTGTTTACGCCGTTATATTAGACCCAGACGTTGCCAGGACGCTACTAGGCATACCGACTAGTTTTGATATCAAAGCCAACTTACTGCAAATTTTACATGATACCGTTGGGTTTGCCTCTGCCACTAATGGCTACTTAATACGTCCACTTTATTCAATTGGGCTAGTGATATTAACGCTCATTGGCCTGTACCGCATTTTAACTCACAGTTACACCGCGCGTAGTTACATCACAATCACCTGGGGCTTTTTAACCCTGTTGCTCGTTACTTTAAACCCATCCGCCGTGACAAATTTATACCCCGTGGCCGTTATACTCATCAGTTACGGCATTATCCATATGATACGCAGCTGGTACAGAATATTCCCAAACAATCCATATGCGCGTACTGCCGGCTTAATACCACTGGCTGTTTTAGTGCTTGCTTTTACTAGTTACGGTACCGTCCGGTACATTGGCGCGTATCACAACGACCCCGGTGTATTGCAAAATTATAACTCCGACATCACACTACTTAGGCGAACTCTCGCCACGCAACACGCTACACCCGAAAATACAGCTGTAATTGTCAGCCCGGCAGAGCTGCCGCTGTACCAGTTGATGAACAAGTATGACAATCGCTATACTGTTAGTGACGACCAGGCCAATACAAAGCCAGTAACTATTGCCAGCCGCGCGGCCAAGCTTAACACCATACCGGCAGACATTATTGTTAGCAGCCGCAGCAATAACGCCGACCGTTTTTATCTGTACAAATGATATAATAAGACAAGTAAATTGACTGGAGGATTCTAATTATGGCATTGAACCAAATGAAAATGCTAAACGACCTACGCAAAGCCCAAAAAGACTTGGCCAAAGAAATTATTGAAGTAGAAGCAGGTGATGGCGCAGTGGTGGTGCAAATTAATGGCGAGCTTAAAGTAAAGAGCATTAAAATCGACCCGGCTACGGTCGACTTAGAGGATATCAGCGAACTGGAACACTGGCAGGAAACAGCTATTCGTGATGGTATGCAAAAA
>CALEKV010000156.1 GCA_937902525.1 uncultured Candidatus Saccharibacteria bacterium
CAAGCAGAAGGGCGGCCTCGTCAAGTTCGAGTTCAACGGCGTCACGGTCTCGGTGCGCATGGACTCCGACCCGGAGCTCATCTACCGCGACTGGTCGCGTGGGCTCTCCGGCTACATCGACAAGAACGTCGGCCCCTACCCGAACCCCGTCCTCACCGACGAGGAGAAGGAGAACGACGCCCGCATCGAGGCCGAGAACGAGCAGCGTCGTCAGCAGCGGCAGTCCGAGTACCAGGCCCAGGCCGACGCCAAGCGCAACGCCACCGAGGCCAAGCTCGCCGACGCTCCCGAGATGGAGATCGCCGACGAGGCCGCCTGGCAGTCCTGGAAGGACAACAACCAGGACGGTTACGGAGGAGGCGTCATCGCCTACGCCGAGCGCTAGGCTCGCCTCATGCAGGTCGAGATCAACGCGGGCAAGAAGCTCAAGGACATCGCCGACACCACCTCCCACGAGGCGGACATCGACGGCATCGCCGGCTTTATGTACGGCGCTGCGGTGCACACCCTCGCAACCAGCTGGAAGCACGGCGACCAGCTGCGCAAGTGGCATAACAAACAGTACGGCGTCAGCGATGACACCGAGGGTACGGTCAACCCGGCTATCCTCACCGTCCGCACGGACTGATCGCAAGTGCGAGTATGACAAGGAGATATGGGTCTTTTTAGGTTCACGCTCTCCGTGATGTTTTCCTATAACCCCATGTCTGCTTGTCATACTCGCTTCCATAACTGTGCAGTTATGCTGATGAGTCCAAAAGGACGAAAAGCGAATGTAATATTGATCTTTATACATATACGTTAGCTCTCCTCTTCCACTACAACCAAAACCTGACCGTTGACGTATCTAAAGCCAAATTTTTCTAGCTTATCGGCGACAAGCACAAAATCAGACAATCGGGGTTCTAAACGCTTGCCCCACTCCCAGCCATGAAGTTTTATAGAGAAGAAAAATGCACATTTTTGTGCATTTTTTGTTTTCCCGGTTTTACCACCTCTGTTATTCGGGGTTCGAATCCCTTAAGCCGTATCTCGCTATTCTGACTGTGTTATAGCCAGCCTCTAAGAAGTATTTTTTCTAGGACATTTACTTAGACATTTACTAGGACATTCACTAGTCCGTGTGATATAATTAAGCTATGAAAGAATACACGCCGGTATATACAATTACATCTAAGATTACAAGCTTGGTGTACCAGATAGCACAGGATTTGGAGCGCATTAATATTATTCGCGAACAAGTTCTCACGCCTCACCTTCGCCGTGAAAATCGTATAAAGACTATTCGTTCATCGCTCTATATTGAGGCGAACAGCCTAAGTCTCGAGCAAGTAGCAGATGTTATAGATGGTAAGAACGTTGTTGGCCCGTTGCAAGATATCAACGAAGTAAAGAACGCCATGGAAGCGTACGATAGACTCTTAGGTTGCGACCCATATAGCGTAAAAGATTTGCTAGCAGAGCACAAACTCATGACGAAGGACACCGTCAACGAATCGGGTCGATTTCGTAGTCACGGGGTAGGTGTGTTCGCTGGCAATATCCCAATTCATGTTGCGCCTCCGGCAGAACAGGTGCCCGTACTAGTCGAACAGCTGCTGTTTTGGGCAAAGAGTGATAATTTGCCGCAAATTATTAAATCGTGTATTTTCCATTATGAATTTGAGTTTATTCACCCGTTTGCCGACGGTAATGGTCGCATGGGTAGGATGTGGCAAACGCTACTTTTATATCAAGAAAACCCTGTATTTGGATGGTTGCCAGTAGAAACGATTGTTGCGAATCGTCAAAGCGAATACTATGATGCAATCCAGCGCTCAACAAAAGAAAATGACAGTGCTATTTTCGCTGAATTTATGTTAACTGCGCTTGCAGAAGCCATAGCAGAGTTCAAGAACAATCAAGGCTCGGTTGGCACACCACTAGAACCACCACTCAGTAAAACCGAACAATCGGTACTAGATACTATCCTGAGCAACCCTTACGCTACCTACCATGATATTGCCCAGAAGATCGAAAAAACGCCTAAAACTGTTCAACGTGCATTAGTCAGTTTAAAAAATCGTGGAATCGTTTCTCGGGTAGGTTCGGACAAGACGGGGCATTGGGTGATAAGCAATACATAATCATCAACTAGAGCGCATCGACAACATTAATTGGCTTGCACTTATAAGATATGTCTACACAAGGCGAAGATAAAATCACACTCTATAGGTCACTATTTCGTGGACGCGACGACATCTTCGCAAGACGATGGGAAAAAGACGGAAAGTCTGGTTACTCACCCGCTTACTCATTTGACTGGAATGAATTCAATGCCCATAGGACTCGTGGCGGTACTTTGAAGAACTTCGAAAATAAAACACCAGTAGCTTTGACTGACGAGATTATTTACGAGCATCTGAAAGGACGTGTCGCGCTCGGGGTGTACCCAATTTTACCGGATAATACTTCATACTTTTTAGCAGCTGATTTTGACCACGGAGATTGGCTGACAGACTGCAAAAAGTACCAACAAGGAATAAGTGCTTTGGGCCTTGTGGCGTACATAGAGCGTTCGCGATCCGGTAATGGTGGTCACGTATGGGTATTTTTTGATGAGCCATACCCTTGTCATAAAAGTAGAGTTATCGGTCTAGAAGTTGCTCGCAAGGTGCTTAGTTTGTCTATTTTCGATAAAGAAGCCAGCTTTGATCGTCTTTTTCCAAACCAAGATGCAACAACGACAAATGGGCTCGGTAACTTGATTGCGTTACCCTTCCAGGGGGCTGCTGTCACCAATGGAAACACGATATTTCTAGACCCAGACACGGACCAACCTTTTACCGATCAGTACGCTTTCCTCAAGGGCTTACAGCGGAATAAGATAACCGAGCTGGAGGCGGCATACGAGCAGATCACCGGTGACGCTACGGAGTCATTAACTACGGTTAAAAGCAAAAAATTACGAGTCACGGTTCGGCAAAATATCTCACTTCCAAAAGCGCATTTACCAGGGTCGCTCGTTGGGTTTTTGAAAGAGCATCTGAATTTTTTAAATACCGACTACTTAACTAAAAAACGTCTCGGCATGTCCTTGTACCAGGTGCAAAAATACTTCCGACTTTTCGACGAATCAGACAAGATTATCTCGCTACCACGTGGCTTTTTATCAAAACTTTTAAAGTTTTTGTATGAGAACGGCATACAATATGACATTACATATGACTTGCCTAAGATTGCCGATATCAAGTTCAAGAGCGCCATAAAATTAACCAGTGTTCAGGAAAACATAGTTGAAGCGGCTAGCCATGAGAAGCAGGGTGTTATTATTGCACCACCCGGAAGCGGCAAAACAATGATGGGTATGGAGCTTATCGCACGGCATAAAAAGCCAGCCTTAATATTAGTACATCGTCAACAACTACTAGACCAGTGGGTTGATCGTATTCAAACATATCTAAATATTCCAAAAGCACATATTGGTCAGTACTCCGGTGCTAAGAAAATTGTCGGAAAGCAGATTACCGTAGGTTTACTACAAAGCTTCGTTCGTTCCCCTGATTTACGAGAAATGTATGACAAATTTGGCACTATAATTGTTGACGAGTGTCACCATATCCCCGCTAAAACATTCCGAAGTGTAATATCGCAGCTGAACTCAGAGTTTCTCTATGGGTTGACCGCAACACCTGAACGCAAACACAATGACGAAGAACTAATTTACGTGTATATTGGCGATATCATTGCCAACATGGCAGATTACATGACTGACAACGACAAGCCTGAGACAAAGTTTGACACTATTGTTCGCGAAACGACCTTAGCTATACCCTTCAACTGGAAGACTGACCATTTTGACCTTATTGCCAAGATTATCAGTTATGATACATCACGCAACCAGCTAATAGTTCAGGACGTCCTAACTCAAGTTTCGCTTGGAAGGAAAACGTTAGTTTTAAGCGAACGCAAAGAACACTTAAAAATTATAGAACTTTACCTAAAAGGTGAGTGTGAAGTCGTAACGTTTACGGGTGATGATTCGGTGGCTAGCCGTACGTCAAAGCTAAGACAGATAGAAGACGGTCATTATCAGGTTTTATTAGCTACCGGACAAATATTTGGCGAGGGTATGCATATTGAAAACATTGAATCTATGGTCTTAGCCTTTCCATTTTCTTTCGACGGGAAAACCGAGCAGTACGTCGGTAGACTTAATCATGCTTCAAAACCAAAGGCGTTGATTGACTACCATGATAAAAACATTCCATTTCTAGATAGACAATTCAAGTCGAGAAAAAAGATTTACAAAAAATTAGGGCTATGATCCATAATCAAATCACCGGCAACGGTTTGTCGGCTAGACATCGGGCTAATAAAGATACTCATAGCCAGCCTTCTCTTCGTCGTAGACTAGCTCGTCATCGATATAATTGATACCAAGTTTTTTCAGGCTATCTACCAACTTCTCGACAGCCTGCAAAGTCTTGTCGGTTATAACAAAAACAGGGGTGGAGGTGTTCGCAACTTCACCCTCCGTCCCAGCCACGCATAGACCCGACCGCATGGTCGGGTTTTTGCGTGGCTAAGAATTGAACTTACGCTTTTTAGCAGGATTGCCTATAGTATTTAGTTGTATTGTATCCAAGGATAGACCAGTTCAACCCAAGTGGCAATATGCGGCTGGATTTGGAACTTAAACCGTGCACTATCTGGGGTTGCCGTGGAAAGCGCGTGCTGCCCGATCTGATAAAGGTGTAGTTCGCACGGAACCTTTTCTTGTAGTAACTTTTCTACGTAGCGCAACGAACCCCTGGGCGATACCAGCACATCCCTACGCGTATGCCAAATAAACGTTGGCGGCGTCCGCCTGGATGCCTCTTTAAGCGGACTGTGCCTAAATAAATGGACAATCCGGTGGCGCACCAATGCGCTGCGCACTTTACCATCCAAAGCACGAATATATTCAGCACCCATAACCGGATAGCCTAAAATGACGCCTTTTATTTTACGCTTACCTAACCTACTACCAGCGATAGCCGCCAAATGACCACCTGCACTAAATCCGCACAAAAATATTTGCTTAGGGTTAATATGCCATTCCGTTTCATACTGCTTAATTGTTTTATATGCTAGCTCAACATCGTGGCACATAATATCGATGGTGGTATTTGGATTACGTAAATATGTTGTATATTCAAGTACGGCGCACGATAACCCAAAAGACAAAAACGCTTCGACAACCGGTCACTTCTCCCTGGGCGTAGTAAATAAATAATTCCCTCCAGGTATGATAACAACCACAGGCAACGTTTCAGTGTCTGTATCACGGCGATAAAAATGCAACCGCAAGGTTTCAGTAAGATCCTTAATACTCTGTATAACACAGTCATATACACCCCGAAGCAGTTGGATACGCGCCCTCAAATCAGTGCACAAACAATACTATGCTATATTGATATCTAGCATGGAAAAAGCGGAACAGGAGCTTACAGGCAACCAAGGTGTGAGTGCAGGGCAAGCCAGGCGGGCGACTAAGCAGCCCAAAAAATCTAAAAAACGCATTTTTGCATACATTGGCGTTGGTGTGACTGTTTTAATAGTGTCTGTTATTATTCACGCAATCTTCACCAATCCTTTTTACAACTTAACCACAGTTAAAACCACCTACCGCGCCCGCTTTGAAGGTGATAATATAGTTACTAGTAATCAATTTGACAAGGTGTCCGTTTGCGATAACCCTATCTGCAACAGCGATGGCTTTGTGAAATCCGGCCTTTACATG
>CALEKV010000157.1 GCA_937902525.1 uncultured Candidatus Saccharibacteria bacterium
GCGCGCGAAACTGCGAGCTTTGAAGACGTTATTGAAATGGCTGGCGGAACGCCGCTTATTATTAAGGTTGCGCGTGGCACTCATGGCAATGGAGTGGTACTGGCGGAAACACCCAAGGCCGCCAAGGCTGTAATGCAGACATTTTATGTTGAGGGCGTTAACTTTTTAGTGCAAGAATTCGTAAAGGAGAGCGCTGGCGTTGATATCCGTGTGCTTGTTGTTGGCGGGCGCGTTGTTGCAAGCGTGAAGCGCCAAAGTTTGGATGGCGACTTTAGGAGTAATACTCACCAAGGCGGCGAGGGTGTGCCAGTTAAATTGACGGAAGAAGAACATAAAACTGCCCTAAAAGCAGCTAAGGCTATGGGTTTGAGTAGTTTTTGTGGTGTTGATATGATGCGTAGCGACCACGGTCCATTGGTTCTTGAGGTGAATTCTTCTGCCAGTATTAAAACCCCGGAACTTATTACTCAGCGAGATGTTGCGACTAAAATTATCGCCTATATTGAACAAAACGCGAAACGCCAGCACAAAAAAGACCGCGTGGGCGCGTAAAGCCGCTAGTGTTATACTAAAAGCATGACATTCCTGATTGTTTTAGGAATCTACTGCCTGCTTTTGTTTTTAGTAGCCTTTTTGAGCCGGCGCCTGGTGGCGGTGGCGAGCTTGGCGCTTTGCGCGGGTGCGGTGTTGGCAAGGTTGTGGACGGATGAGCTGACGCCTTTGGTGGCGCAGGCTGGGGTATATATCATTACCCCGCCGCTTGGCAGTTTGGTGGCGGTTGCGCTAACTATTGTGCCGGCCATTTTAGTATTGGTAAAAAGCCCCAAGGTGGGTAAAAAACGACACGGCGCTTTGAGTAGTATCGTTTTTGCGGCGCTTGGGGCACTACTGACCTACGGCGCCTTTAGTAACGCGGTTATACTTGACGAACAGAGTAAGGGGGTGGTGTTGCAGATACTCAGTTACGAAAAATTGATATTAACTGTGAGCATTGTTTTGGCTATTGGTGAGGTGCTGGCGTTCCATAAACCGCGGCACCAAATGGAAGAGCCGCGCAAAAAATAACAGATTGACAAAATGGTTTTAACAGAGTATATTACTAAAGTCTAGCTGCGTGTCTATAGCCCAGCTGGTACCTACCGGGTGCGTAGCTCAGCTGGTTAGAGTGAGAACCGCCAGTGGCGGTTCGGAAACGGACTTTCCGATGAGAGCTGCGCTTTCAATCGCGAAATCCGGGGGTTGCGGAAAGTGATTCTGCCTTTTTCAACTTAGTTGAGATG
>CALEKV010000158.1 GCA_937902525.1 uncultured Candidatus Saccharibacteria bacterium
ATCTACACTCTTTCCCTACACGACGCTCTTCCGATCTATGATTATTGTATCAGATAGTCATTGATCCGTAAATTACGATTCGAAATAAAGAGTCCTTAGTGAGCGTATGGAACGCAGCGAGTCGATTGCGAAAACGACCGGTGTTCTGTTATCTACCGCTTCACCAAGCATATGCTGCATATCACGCAACCGCACGTAAGTCAGACGTGTCTATTGCCTTGCGATAGTGGGCCACGACGCCTTCCGATAAATTATCTAGCAACGACTTTTCATACTTTTCAAGCGCCTCACCATTCGCCTCTGCTACGACTAATGCTATTGGATTATTAAGCTGATCTGCCGGGTCATCGTATGACAAGTACCCGCACTTGCGGCCTATGTTTGTCATTAATGGCATCAGAGTTAACATGGTGATGGGCGCCTGATATTGAGCTGAAGTCGGTATGAGTTTTTGTTGGATAGGCAACTTTGTATTAGATGTAATAAAGTAACTGTCATGGTTGGTCGCCTGGATTGCAGATGATTCTTCCCGTGGGGATGTCGGGTACATTAAATAGTCTGGACGCCTTGTTCGTGCGGATAGGGATAGTACGAATGACTCAAGCGAGAGCGCCGAAGGCATTTCCCCGGCCACGAGGGGTTTTATATATGCAAAGGCGCTCGCCAGACTGGCATATATATCTTCGCAATCTTTAGAGGTGATTTCCACATTAAAGGCACGCTTTTTAAACACGGGCAAATAAGAGGCTAATATGAGCGCTCCAAAGTGAGTGTCGCTAGGCGCGAACCTTTTTTCGAGTACCATCCCAGTCAAAGAATTTGCGCACTCAATGCTCTCATATCTCTCAAAATCAGTCATGTCAATACTGCGGTTAAGCGCGTATTCGGCATGCGCCCACGCAGAATGTAGGCGCCCCGTAGCCGTTTTACACGTCAGGTAGTTACGGACTGCGTCTGTGCTATATTCGGGCGGCAGATGCTCAGCAAGCAATAAAGACGCGCGACCATCCATAAGTTCGCGCGTCATATAAGACATCCTAGTTCCCCGACCTCTTGTTTATGTTTTTCACCATTAACTTCAAAATACACCATACATAGTGCTTAAGCAATAGTTTTATGCGCTAGATAGCGACACATGGCGCTAATCATTAGTTTTATGTCGCTCGTTTGCCAATAACCACGTACAATAAAGGTATGAATTTAAAAAATATCCAACTGCCGCTTGTCGCGTTCTTTACAGGCTATGTTTTGATGGTTTTTGAACTGACCGCAGCACGACTATTGGC
>CALEKV010000159.1 GCA_937902525.1 uncultured Candidatus Saccharibacteria bacterium
TTAGTTATTCGCAGATGGTAGATACCATGGAGCGCACCGACGAAGAGCGCCGTTATATGCATCACTACAATGCCTTGCCATTTACTGTTGGTGAAGTCGGTCGTCTTGGCAGCCCAGGCCGCCGCGAAATCGGCCACGGCTACTTGGCGGAGCGCGCTTTAACGGCAGTTCTGCCAGATGTCGAAGATTTTCCGTATGCTATCCGGAGTGTTACTGAAATCATGAGCCAAAATGGCAGCACCAGCATGGCCGCCACCTGTAGTAGCTGCTTGGCGCTTATGGACGCTGGCGTTCCAATTAAACGCCCAGTGAGTGGCATTGCCATGGGTTTGATGATGGATGGCGATACCCCATATATACTTAGTGATATTGCCGATGCCGAAGATTTTGCCGGCGACATGGACTTTAAAGTCACTGGCACCGAAAAGGGTGTCACTGCCATGCAAATGGATATGAAAGTGCACGGCTTGCCGGTAGAAGTGTTGCGCCAAGCGGTCTTGCAAAGCAAGCCCGGCCGCGAGCATATCTTAAAGCATATGCTTGAAACGCTTGCTGAACCGCGCACTGCCATTAGCCCATATGCGCCGCGTATCGAAAAAATTAAAATCAACCCAGAAAAAATCGGTGCCGTGATTGGTAAAGGTGGCGAAACCATCAATAAAATCACTAGCGAAACCGGTGCTATGATTGATATCAAGGAAGATGGCTTGATTACGGTTGCCAGCGCCGATACGGCTAGTATCGAAAAGGCTCTTGAATGGATCCGTGGCCTGACAGAAGAACCTGAAGTCGGTAAGATTTATCGCGGTAAAGTGGTGACCATTAAAGACTTTGGTGCCTTTGTGAACATTATGCCGGGCACCGATGGCATGTTGCATATTAGTCAAATTAGCGACGCGCGTGTTGAGAAGGTGACCGATGTGCTTAAGGAAGGCCAGATGGTCAACGTGCTATTGCAGGGCATAGACGAAAAAGGCCGCTTAAGCCTGACCATGAAAGGTGTTAAACAGGATTAGTTAACACTTTTGCATACAAAACGGCAGCACAACCAGTGTTGCTATTTTGTATTTGTGGTCTTTTAAGTTAACATTAAGGGTAGAATAAATTACCATAAGGGGAATTCATGGACCAACAAAACAATCCGCAACCGCAGCCACCACAACAGCCTGAACCTTTTCAAGGACAGCCGCAGCCACCACAATTTCAGCCACAGCCACAAGCTGCTCAGCCACCCGTTATGCAGTCACCCATGGCGGAGCCAGTCCAACCCAGTAGTCAGCCGCCTAATTTTCAGCAACCAGCCGCACAGCCGGCTTTTCAGCCGCCCCAGCAGCCGTTTACTCAACCTTTTCAGCAACCAGCTGCCGCTCCGGCTACAAAAACTAAGTCAAAGTTGCCCCTAGTCGTTGGCGCCGTGCTGTTATTACTGGCGGCCGCCAGCGCGGCTGTTTGGTTTGCATTCTTTAACGTTACTAAAGATGATTACAAAAACGCCGAAACAGCTGTTAATGATGCCAAAACTGCTTATAGTGAGACAAGCGATAAGATGGACGCCTATATGACAGAACTGTCGTCTACATACAGTCTGGACTCCGAAATCGATACCGCTAAGTCAGATTTTGACAAGCCATATGCCGACTTTAAAGCAAAGTTGGCGGCTATGAAAGACCAAAAAGCTCTGCGTGATAATGAGGTGAAAAAGTCGTATGATGATTTGGAGGCCCAGGGCAAAAGATATACCGAAACAGTCGATGGTCTAATGGCGACGGCGCCAGATTTAAGGACCGTACGAGTAGATTGCGATAAGGCGAGCAAGGCATCTTCGTCGCTAGCCAGTGTTACATCGGAAAATATGTTGAGTAAATATGATGAAAACATGAAACCATGTAGGGATGCGGTTGCTAAATTGCGCGAATCTAGCGTCGAGCCGATTTCTAGCTACGGCGATAAGGGAGTGAAAGGCTTGGACACCATGCGTGGCTATTATGAAAAGCTGCAAAAAGCCTACAAGGCCAACAATATTGCAGCTTTGCAGACTATAGCCAGAGACATGGAAAATGACGCAGACATTAAGGCGCTTGCTGACTATGGTGATAGCGACCTGAAAAAATTACAAAAAGAAGTGATGGTTAATGACAAGCTTACCGCGTTTGCTGATTTACTAGCCAGTAAATCAAAGTAAAGATAGTGCTGCACCTATTAAAGCGAGCCCCAAGCTGGGCTCGCTTTAACTGTATAATAGTCCTATGAATAATAAAGCCATGCTATTGGAGCAACTAGCCGCTGAAATTGTTGCAAAAAATATCACTCCAGACCTAAGGGCGCAAGCCACTCAGTTGGTGATGGGTGATGGTAGCGCTAACGCGGACATTGTTTTTATTGGTGAAGCGCCCGGCAAAAACGAAGATATACAAGGTAAGCCTTTTGTGGGAGCGGCGGGTAAGTTTTTAAATATAATGCTTGAAACAGCGGGGCTGGAGCGCAGCGATGTATATATCACAAACATTGTTAAATACCGCCCACCAAACAATCGTGACCCATTGCCGCAGGAAAAGGTGGAGTTTTGGCCATATTTGCTTAGGCAACTAAAAATCATTAACCCCAAAGTAGTCATTACCCTTGGGCGGCACAGTGGCAGCGCATTCATACCCAACTTGCAAATTAGTAGGGACCACGGCATACCCCAAGTTATCACTGTTGAAGGGCGTAAGCACACATTTATACCGCTATATCATCCGGCGGCGGCACTATATAACGGCGGTTTGCGGCAAACGCTAATTGATGATTTTATGAATGCGGTTAAACTGGTACAAAAAAATAATCAATAACGGGGTGGCATGAGTGGTGCTATTGCTTTTATGACCTATGTGTGCTATACTGCTAATTACTGTTAAAGGGGAATAGAAGTATCGTTGGTTATTAATTCATCCCCTTTGCCTTGATTAGAATTATTAATTAAATTATTTATTCAACAAAAAAGGAGTAATAAAAATATGGGTCAACGACGACTCACTAACCCAAAAGGTGACAACGTATCAAAACGACCGGTTACCGCTAAAGTAAAATCAGACAACACCGTGCTTAATGCCACGACCACTCGCAAGGGTGAGGTGTTTAGGGCACAGCGTCGCATTAGTGATAATGTGAACGCGCAGGCTAGCCAGCATGTTGTTAACGTGCCGGTTAATAAAAACAAGTATAACGGTTACGAAGGCAAACAATTTAGCCTCGCTATGCAACCCAAAAAATCGCGCGCCCCACGGCCTACCCTTAAGGTTATCCCAATCGGCGGCGTCGGCGAAATGGGCATTGGC
>CALEKV010000160.1 GCA_937902525.1 uncultured Candidatus Saccharibacteria bacterium
TCATAATAACCTCCTATTTGTTCCTTAATTTACTGACAAACTTAGTAACAAAGCGCCCCACGTAAGCTGCACTAGTGGCATTGCTGACATTTGTTGCAACATTTGCCGCTTGCACAACAGCAGTTTTGGCGTTTTCGGCAATCACCTGGATTTGCCTTGTCAACTTGATAATGATAGCCGTGAGGATAATCCCCAAGAGCAGGAAAACCCCCAAGAATATCGAAAGGATGATAACCAATACCTGAAACCCGTCCATGGATTATGCGCTCCTTTAAGTGTTAATTATATCTTGATTATACAGCATGTAGTGTGAAATAGTTCACTAAACAATTATTTATCTTTAATCTTTAATGTTAGAATATTTCTGCCTAAGATATTCGCGCAGCTGCGGACCAAGTTTTTTATGAGACAAGCCAAAGTCGAAGACCGTTTTTAAATACTCCAGCTTATCACCAGTGTCACAGAATCTGCCACCCTTCACTTCGCGCGCGTACACCTTATCACCATTGTCTAGCATGGCCTGAATAGCAGGCTGCATGGTTAGCTCACCCCTACCATCATAATTTGCCGCCAAGCGCTCAACCTCCATTATCATGTGTGGCGTAAATAAATAATTTGACACGCTGGCAAGATTCGACGGCGCCATGTCCTTACCTGGCTTCTCAATAATCCGGTCAATATCCAACACGCCGTCTTCCGAAATTTCGCCATCAACAATACCGTATTTATCATACTCATCGTCGGTATTAACACGTTTGCAAGCTAGCACACTACCACCATGTTTTTGGTACGTTTCAATTATTTGCTGTGTGCTACTTGGGCCTTCTGTCATGAAAAAATCGTCCGCCCATTTATAAATAAAGGGCTCATCACCAATTAGATGGGCTGCGTTTAAGATTGGCGTGGCGTTGCCATATGGTCCTTTTTGGCGCAAATAGATAAAGTTAGCTAAATTTGCAATGCGCTCCATTTCCTTAAGCAACGGCTTCTTCTTTTCACCACCCGCGCGCAGATTGTTTAATAAATCCTCGTTTGCAATGTCAAAATGATCTTCGATAGCTCGCTTGTTGCTCGAGCCTATAATGATAATATCCTTTATACCGGCCTCAACCAACTCCTCGACAACATACTGAATTATCGGCTTATCAATCACTGGCATCATTTCTTTTGGCATAGCTTTAGTTTGCGGCAAAAAGCGTGTACCAAACCCTGCGGCAGGTATAACGGCTTTTGTGACAGGTTTATAAGAACTCAAGGCTTCCCTCCTTTTAGTTATCTATAACCAATATAACATCTTTTATTCAGTAGGCTCTCGTGATGCCATTCTTTTATGATACGGGCGCTTAATTCATCATATGCCAACAGCGGCTCAACGACTACAGTGCGTTTAAATTTCTCACTCACACTACATACCACGGTGGGGTCTACCCGCTTATATAGTTCAACCTACAGCCTTTCGCGAATAAGCTTTTGGGCAAGCGCTGGATTTGCTTTACCCTGGCTTTTCTTCATGATCTGCCCCACCAGGTAGCCGATTGCCTTGTCTTTGCCGGCTTTAATATCTGCGACACTGGCGGCGCTTGCTGGGTCAGCTAATACTTCGTCCACGATTTTTGCAATTTCACCTTCATCACTAACCTGTAGTAAATTTTTACTTTCGGCCAATGCACGAGGGTTAGCTGCGCCATTTAACAATTCGTTAAACAGGTCCTTGGCTGCGCCGCTACTTACTTCTGCCTTTTCTGCCATATTGGCAAGGGTAATTAAATCGTCCACGTTTGTGGTGTATTCTCGTACGGCGGCAGCTTCTTCAGACTCGGCAGCGCCAACGGCACTCGCAAACCAGTTTGCTACACGCTTAGCCGCGTTATCGCCAGTGATTGCCTGTATATCAATCACCGCATTGGCAAATTGACGTGTATTAAGCAGCGAATTCACCACGGAGACATCAACCCCCAAGCCGGCCCACTTGGCACGATATTCTGGAGGCAACATTGGCACTTCCGCCTGAACCTTAGCGATATAATCATCGGCCAGTTCTACAGGCGGGATGTCTGGGTCGGGCATGTAGCGATAGTCCTGGGCATTTTCCTTACTACGCTGGCTGAATGTAATCTGCTTAGCATCGTGCCAGCCACGGGTTTCTTGTACGACTCTTTCGCCTTTTTCCAATAGTTCTACTTGGCGACTGTATTCATAGACTATCGCTCGTTCAATACTCCTAAAACTATTCAAGTTCTTAATTTCAGCGCGCTTGCCAAGTTCGTTGGCGCCCTTTAGGGCAACGCTAATATTCACATCAAACCGCTGGTTGCCATGGTACAGGTCGCCATGACTCACCCCTGCATATACCATCAACCTATGCAGCTCTTGGCAGAACGCCTTTGCTCCTTCAGCGCTATGGATGTCGGGTTCGGTCACAATTTCGATTAGGGGTGTGCCAGTACGATTATAATCAGCAAGCGTATATGTATCAAAGTGCGTTAATTTGCCGGCATCGGCTTCCAGGTGCGCGTGGTTAATGCGCACCTTGACACTGCCGCCATTTTCCAATGGCGCTTCAACTGCACCAGCCAAAATTGTAGGATTATACATCTGGGTAATCTGATAGCCGTTCGGCAAATCAGGGTAAAAATAATGTTTGCGATCAAACCGACTAATATTAGCAATTTTACAATTCATGGCCTTACCGGCTTTTATCGCCAAATTAACCGCTTCCTTATTTAATAGCGGCAGCATACCAGGCAGCCCATAGTCAATTGGGTGCACACAGGCGTTTGGTTCCTTATCACGCGCATCGTTATCGGCCGGGCTAAATAACTTGCTGGCAGTTTTTAGCTGAACATGGCTTTCAATACCAATTGTCAACTCATACTTATCTAAAATTTCTTGACTGACCATCTTAAATCACTCCTAAATCCTTCAACGCTTGCTTAAAGATACCCAGGGTTCGCAAGGTTAACTCATAACCGACAGAGGCGCCAGGCTCGTGTGCCAGCTTGTTGCGCACCTTATGCGCCGTCCATACGCTATTGGCATTTTTCCAAACATCGTTAGCACTTTTCATGCGGTCACCCATAGTTTGACCACTGTATCGGCTTTCTTTAAGCGCCATATCCAGCAGCTTATCGGCGTTTAAAATAGCCATATGACAGGAAGCTTGATTATCACGACTAATGCTATTTTCAATCTCTAGCCAATGAGCTTGGTATTTTTCTCTGTTAATCGTTGGGGCAATTTTGCCCCTTAGTGACATGAACAAAATAAACACCACCGCCAAAATTAACACGCCGACTAGCAAGAATAAAACTGA
>CALEKV010000161.1 GCA_937902525.1 uncultured Candidatus Saccharibacteria bacterium
TGGCGGTTACTGTCACTGTTAACCTGGGCTTTTTTGCTTTTAATATTTTGCCAATACCACCTCTAGATGGTTCTCGCGTATTGTATGTATTGGCACCGGATTTTGCTAGGCGTGCTCTGGAGTCAATTGAACGGCTTGGTGTGGTTCTTATATTTATCATAGTAATGTTGGCCGGGCCTTTGGTGAGCGGTTTTATCGGTTCCATCGTCATGTTCATATTGGGCGTGTTTAGTAAGATATTTGGCATTACTGTAACGTAGCTTGGGTGTATAATATAAGCATCCCAGCCGTTCTCAGGCGTGTATGATTTTCCTAACATCATACGATCGGGATCCTTATATTTGTCTTACCCCGTGGGGTAGGCGTGAGGGAACCCACCTTGCATTTACGCGGGGAATATCAAGCGTCTTTTGAACGACTGGGTACTTTAAATACGGCCGCTTGGTCGTATTTTAAGATATAATATTAATATAGCGGGATGTGGCGCAGTTGGTAGCGCGTTGCGCTGGGGGCGCAGAGGCCGCAAGTTCAAGTCTTGTCATCCCGACCAATTTGGTATAATTAATATGGCAGTCTATTAGATGATCGCTTGCCGTACGGCAAGAGGAAAGTCCGGGCAGCGTAGGATACAGTAGCCGCTAACGGCGGCCGGGGGTGACCCTAGGGAAAGTGCCACAGAAACGATACCGCCGTCTCAAACCATCAAAGGTGACCGACGGTAAGGGTGAAAGGAGTGGGGTAAGAGCCCACAGCTTTGCACGGTAACATGCAAAGGAGGTAAACCCTGCTGGCTGCAAGGAGATGTGCAAAAAGGGCTATCCGTCCGCATGTCGATATCCGCTCGATTTGTCTGGCAACAGGCAGGCTAGATAGATGATCATCCACGACAGAACCCGGCTTACCGATAGACTGTTGCTAAAAAACCACGCTTTTGGGCGTGGTTTTTCGGTGCGCAAAAAAATGTGATTTATTTGGTGACGTTTTTTACAATCGTTGCGAATGCTTTAGGGTCGCTAACTGCTAATTCGGCTAACACTTTGCGATCAAGCTCTACGCCGGATGCCTTTAGGCTAGCGATTAATTTGCCGTAAGTTGTGCCGTTTTCGCGAGCCGCAGCGTTAATGCGCGTAATCCACAGGCTACGCAGGTCGCGTTTCTTAGCGCGACGGTCGCGGTAGGCATAAACTAGTGCTTTAATTACACCCTGTTTTGCCAAGCGAAAGCTGCGGGTGCGGTAGTGTTGCATGCCCTTAGCGGCTTTTAAAATCTTTTTGTGCTTGGCACGTGCTGGAACGCCTCTTTTTACTCGCATATAATTACACTCCTAGTGCACGCTTAGCGTTGCGTTTCATGCTGCCGGTTACGGTAGCGGTAGTATTGATGTTGCGCTTGCGGCTCTTGCTTTTTTTACTAAGCATGTGGTTGCCAAAGGCGCGCCTACGGGTAAGTTTGCCAGTGCTGGTGAGCTTGATACGCTTGGCGGTACCCTTGTGGGTCTTCATTTTAGGCATTATTTGCTCCTTATTACTATACTCAGATTGCGTCCTGCCATCTGAGGTTTTTGTTCTACAACCGCTACGTCTTCAAGCATTGAGGCCATGCGCTCAATCAGCTCATATCCAATCTCTTTGTGTGCCATTTCCCGTCCGCGGTAAAAGATTAGTATCTTTACTTTGTGACCATCGGCTAGGAACTGGCGGATTTTACGGAGCTTGATTTCGAGATCATTCGCGCCAATCTTTAGCCCAAACCGCATCTGCTTAAGTTCGCTCGCTTTGTTGGAACGGCGATTCTTTTGCTGTTTTTTCATCTCTTGGTACTGATACTTGCCCCAGTCTACGACTTTAGCTACAGGTGGGTTGGCGTTTGGTGAAATTTCTACCAAATCTACTCCAGCCTCTTCGGCTACCTTGAGCGCCTCCGTGTGTGACATGATTCCAAGTTGCTCACCGTTTGTACCGATGACACGAAGCTCGCGGGCGCGAATTGCTTCGTTGATGCGGATTGATGTATTGATTGCGACTCTCCTTGCTGAGTTCGTTATAGCGTTTGTTCCGGATAATTATATCAAATGTCACCCCTTATATCAAGAGGTATGACGATATTGTAAGGCTTCGCCGATATGCTGCACAGTGATGTCTGTGGCATCGTCTAAGTCGGCGATGGTGCGTGCGACTTTGATTACCTTAAAATAACCCCGCGCGCTTAGATTTAGCCTTTCGGCGGCTGCGTTCAAAATTTGTTCAACGTCTGTTGTGATGTGTAGGTACCGTTTAATCTCTTGGTTGGTTAGCGAACTGTTGTTTTTTAAGCTACTGCCATATCTGTCAAATTG
>CALEKV010000162.1 GCA_937902525.1 uncultured Candidatus Saccharibacteria bacterium
ACAACCAAACCCAAAAAGATTCTCGTGACAATTCGGCAAAATCAAAAGTATCCGCCATTGCCGCCGCTTTAGAAAAGTACTACGACACCAATGGTGAATATCCAACTTGCGCACAAATCGCAGCGCCAACTGCTAGCCAAGCTGTAGCGGCTGGTGTTTTGCAAGGCATAGACCCAAACGCCTTAGCGCGTCAAAACGCCACCACCGGCACTAATTCAATCAACTGCACCGCAGCAACAACTACAACTTTTGCCTACAGTACTACTGGCACTAGTTACACGCTAAGTTATATAGAAGAAGCCACCGGCAACACCGCCACTAGCACTCGCCAAAGGTAGTTTTTTAACTAGTCTTAATGCGGCGATAAGCGAACTTTGCACCAACACGCCAGCCGGTGCGGGCATCTGTGTCGGCCTGGTAAATATGACCGTCTTTAACTTCGCTGATCAGCAGCAGGGCAGGGCAATATGGTGCTAGCGTGCGGTAAAATACTAAGTCGCCATCATTTACTACGTTACGTCCGGGGAATACTTCATGGAACTTGGCTCGGCCAATGTCATCGAAATATTGCGGACGGCCTTTGGGCGGCATATATGTTTCCACCTTCAACCCCATACGCGCAGCGATCTTTTTGACATCACTCAGTAGCAACCGCGCCGGGCCATGAATATAACATACCAGCTGCTTTTTTTTGGTTAAATACACCGTTGCTACGGCGTTTTTACCTACGCTTGCATTACGCAGTACTACTTGGCCAACCTCCACCTGCATGCCAAACCGCACCTTGGCCTCACGTTCCAAGGCCAAATCATCGTAAATATCGGCATTCATACCGTAATTATACTACAATAAAGGAGTGACCGAATTTTCTAACCGTTACCATGCATTAAACACCGCGCAAAAACAAGCCGTTGACTCAATTGACGGTCCGCTGTTAGTTGTAGCTGGCCCAGGCACTGGCAAGACCGAACTTTTGAGTATGCGCACCGCCAATATTTTGCAAAAAACCGACACTGCACCAGAAAACATCTTACTGTTAACCTTTACCGAAAGTGGCGCTAACGCCATGCGCGAGCGACTTGCCGCTATTATCGGACCCGCCGCATACAAAGTAGCTATCAATACGTTCCACGGCTTTGGCACTGAAGTCATCAACCAAAATCGCGAATATTTTTATAATGGCGCTACCTACAAGCCAGCCGATGAAATTACCAGCTACGAGCTACTTGAAGGTATTTTTGACACATTAGATTACAGCAGCCCAATCGCTACCAAAAACCAAGGTGAATACGTGTATTTAAGTGATACCGCGCGCACTATTAGTGAACTAAAAAATGCCGGTTTGACCAGCGATGAATTGCTGCAGGTTATCAATGAAAACGAAGCCGTATATGATGCCGCAGAACAAGAGCTAGCAGCGATTTTTTACAATCGCATTAGCACCGCCATGTTACCGCAACTTGTACCCATCGCTGAACGCATAGCCGCCTTGCCTCAAACAAATTTGCCGCTGGGTATTACGCCTATGACAAACACCCTCGCACTCAGTATGGCGCACGCCTTTGACCAAGCCGTGCAAACTGGCAAAACAACATCCATCACGGCCTGGCGCAATGAATGGCTCGAAAAGGACATGGACGGCACATTTGTATTTAAAGACCGCAAGCGCTGCGTAAAATTACGCGCCGTGGCTTATGTGTATTATGCTTATTTAAGCCGCATGGACGAATCAGGTTTGTATGATTATGACGACATGATATTAAACGTTATCCACGCCATTGAAACCCACCCAGATTTGCGCGCCAACCTACAGGAAAAATACCAATACATTTTAGTCGATGAGTTTCAGGACACCAACTTAGCACAACTGCGGTTACTTTTTAATATCGCTAACGACAAACAATCCAATATCATGGCGGTCGGTGATGATGACCAGGCAATCTACAGCTTCCAAGGTGCCGACGTCAATAATATACATAAATTCCGAGATTATTATAACAACCCGGAAATTGTTGTACTAACGCAAAACTACCGCAGTATTCCACGCGTGTTAGTGCACGCTCGTGAAGTTATTTTGCAAGGCAACGACAGGCTAGAATCTAACATCAAAGAGCTCAGCAAGGAACTAGTTGCTACCAGTAAGCATGATGGGCACGTTGCCTTCCATGCAAACACTGACGTCCTGGCTGAACGCGCGTGGATTGCAGAACATATAAAATCGATTATTACAAACGGCGCCAAGCCAGAAAACATAGCTGTGGTTGCGCGGCGCCATGCCGAGCTAGTAGCGCTCGTACCACACCTTGAACAACAAGGCATTGCCGTTAACTACGAAAGGCGTGACAACGTACTGGATAGCCCGGTCGTGCGTGACATCGTTTTAATCACCAGCATTATCGATGCCTTGCACAGCCAAGCATTAGGCGATGCTAATGCGCTTTTGCCCGAGCTAACCGCACTGCCGGCACTACAATACAACGCCGAAGATATTTGGCGCCTTAGCCTAACAAGCTACAATAACCGGCAG
>CALEKV010000163.1 GCA_937902525.1 uncultured Candidatus Saccharibacteria bacterium
CCTGCTGTGTCGCTGAGATTTCTTCTGCCTGTTCAAGTTGCACGGCAATCAATTGCTGATTCGCTCCGGCTGACATCAAATCTGCGGCCGTTGTCATAACACGGCTGCTGGTTTTTTCGTTGCTAAACCTGTCGGTTGCCGCCACAATACCAGTCAATAAAGCAGTAGAAATCTGTTCGTCCAGCACTTCCTTGCCGCCCTGTAAATCCTTGACCAAGCCGGTGATAATTTCACAGTAGCTGCTAGCATTTTTGTCGCCCCAGTTAATAGTACCTAGTACACTATCTTCGCTCAGACTAACACTAGCAACAGTCGCATCCTCCAGGATCTGACCGTGTGACGACAAGGCTTTGTCCAAGCTATCGGTACTTTGCACGCCAATGGCAATTACAAAATCAACATTATAATCACCTTGGCTAAATTCCAAATCGCTCTCATCGATGGTTGTGCGATATGGCGTGATAAATATTTTGACCATGTCACCATCTACTTTGTAACGTAAGTGGTCGGCCTTCTCTTTATCAAGGGCGATGATAAAATCTTGTAGGCTTAAGACGCTGTTTTCAAAGGTTTTTTCGGGCTGCAAAAACTCAATTGCTGTCGGTATGCTGCCGCTAAACACCGCCGTGGCATGTTTATCTATCTTATTAATAGCCAAGGTAAGGCCCAACGCCGCCGAAAGCTCATCAACGGATGGGCTATTGTTAAGGGCTATAAGAACATTATTGCTCTCTTTTATTTTATCGATTATCTGCTTTTTGACTTTTGTATCGTTCACAGCGCTATAGCCTACTTTTTTGTTTATAAGATTTGCGCTCACTATACCACAAGCGGTTTACGCCCGTCAATACCCCGCCCCGCCTTTACAACCCCTTACTTTTGATTTATAATGTCACGTTGATTGAACAATAACTTTTTAAAGTAAAAGGAACGTGAATGCCAATTATCAAATCAGCCATTAAGCGCATGAAACAAACGGCCGTACGCCGCGAACGCAATGTTGCTACCAAAAAAGACATCAAGGGTGCAGTGAAAGCCTTTTTGGCCAATCCAACCGCTGAAGGCCTAAGCGCCGCCCAAAGCGAATATGACACTGCCGTTAAAAAAGGCTTGTTAAAAAAAGCAACCGCTAGCCGCCGCAAAGCCAGTCTATCTAAAGTTGCCAAACAAGCCGGCGTTAAGTTTAGCAGTAAGGAAAAAGTAGCAAGCAGCAAGCCCATCGCTGCAGCAAAACCAGCCACGAAAGCTACCGCTAAGCCAGCTGTTGCTAAAAAACCAGCCACTAAGACTGCCGCCAAGCCAGCTGCAAAAAAAGCTCCGACAAAAAAGCCAGCCAGTAAATAATTGTTCATTGCAATTAGTCATATAAAACAAAATCGCCCCGCCAGTAAGGGGTGATTTTATTTGCACAGTTCACCAATAAACCTATCCACCGCCACCCAAGGGTCAATGCCGGTTGTCTTGGCTTTGATATCCAACCCAGCCAGCAAATCAGTCAGTTCCCCAACCCGCGCACGACTCAACCGAGCGGCGTGCGGTTGCAGCTTTTTTAAGATAAATGGACTAACGCCAATTTTTATCGCCAAGTCTTCCGAACTTTCACCGGCAACCTTTAAGGCCACCACTTGCGCCCACTGGCTGGCTAAGTAGCCAAACGTCATATACGGATCGGCTGTGGCGTGCAAATTATGCAGTAGTTGCGCCACGCGCGGCTTATTACCACCGAGTGCTACATCCATCAGCTCAAATACATTGTCGGCCGAACTTTCGGGCAAGACTACCGCAATTGAATCGTCTGTAATTGTCTCCAAAACTGACAAAGATTGCAACGCACCCTCCAGCTGCTGCTGGTCAATAGTGTACGAGCCTGGCTTACCGCCCGCTGCCGTGGCACGCGTCACTAGGTTGTCTGCCTGCTCGATACCTACTGCCAGGCCCAGCTGCTTGGCGCGAGCCACCACCCACCGCACGGCTTCACCAGTCTGCCTGTCCGTCCACGGATCCGCCACATGCAAGGTGGCGGCCTTAGCGATTGTTTTGTAAGCCTTGGTGCGCTTATCTACACCGTCTTCCAGCAAGATAAGTGTGGTGTCACTGCTAACGCGCTGGATCCAGTCGGCCAGCTTATCCCACAATTGCTTATTCTG
>CALEKV010000164.1 GCA_937902525.1 uncultured Candidatus Saccharibacteria bacterium
TTTTACTGTCGTGTCACAGCAGGATCTCGGTGCGATGGATCGCATGGCAGAACTCGATAAATACAAACAGGTAGATTTATTTATTGTTGATGAAGCACACAACTTGCGTAGTACGGGTAGTACTCGATACGAGCATATTCTAGAGTGGTTCCAGGACAACAACGAGTCAAAGGTCTTAATGCTTACTGCAACGCCAATTAATAACTCGCTGATGGATTTATTGAATCAGATACAGCTTGGGCTGAAGGGTGAGCTAGACTCCGTACTAGTTCCGTACAGAAACGCAACCAATGGGCGGATTGAAACGATAGACTTTTTCGATGCTCTGAGTCGTATTCAAAAACGCCTAAAGAATGACCCTGACTTTGACTGGGATTCTGTTAAGCCAACACTCGTCAGTGGTATTCAGCACTATTTGGTTCGCTCTACCCGCCAAGGCGTAGAGGCAGAAGGCTCACTAGTAGACGATGCGGGAGCCAAAAAGACCTTCCCGAAGAGTGTTGTTGGACAAATCGAATACAGCTACGATGATGAACTTACTCAAGCCATAGCTGATAAAATTGCCAGTAAAGCAACAATGCTCGAAGGCGTAGACTCACGGACTATCGATCTAGAAGCTATTACCGAAGCAACTAGCCGCACCTCTCACCCGCTAGATTTCGTGAAAGACATGTTGGGCGATTCCACCAACGGTGTGATTCAGAATGTGTTCCAGATGGTTACACTTTTTGGGTTTGTTCCATACAAGCCAGAAATGTATCAGCATAAAATCTACCAGAAGACTCCCGAGGAAATCAAAAACCTCGGTATAAAAGGTCTGGAATCACAGATCATCAACCTGCAGCTGACCGTTCATAACATGCTGCTCGTTACGTGGCTAAAGCGTCTTGAATCCTCGACTGCTTCACTACTGAAATCAATCCAGACATACGCAACACGGCTCGACTCGTACAAGACATGGCTCGATCGCGGGTATATCCTGTCCTTCCGAGATATTGCAATCGTAGAGCAAGAATACGGCGAAGACATAGAACGAGCATTTGAAGACTACGATTCGTACGTTCCAGCTGACGATGATAACAATGAGGACTTGAAACGCAAGGGCGTTGAAAAGCGACCCGCCGACCCCGCAAAATATAACATTGACGCGATGGTGCGTGACGTCTCCCGTGATCAGCTCATTGCAAATGCACTGATTGACGTAATAGAGCAGCTCGTAACTGTTGAAAATGACAGCAAGCTAAAACAGTTCGCTAAGTATATCGAGAACGTTAGTGCGAACGGAGCACACGGCAGTAAAGTACTTGTATTTAGCTTCTTTGCAGACACAATAAACTATCTGCGAGAAAATTTGCCAAAGCTTGTGCAGATATCAGATTTCGATGCCCGAACAGAGTTCTTGAGTGGTCAGAGCAACTCTGTAGACAGCGTAGTTAAAAGGTTCTCTCCCGAATCCAAGAAGTACACATTAAAACCAGGTGAAAAAGAACTAGACTTTCTGTTTGCTACTGATATCTTGAGCGAGGGACAGAACCTACAGGATGCTGGTGTGCTCGTGAATTACGATCTGCACTGGAACCCTGTACGTATGATCCAACGAAACGGTCGCATCAATCGACTGGGCTCAAAATATGACGAGGTACTTATTTCAAACATGAAGCCAGAAGATAATATCGAACTATATCTCAATCTTGTGGCTCGTTTGCAGAAAAAAATTAATATCATCAAGAATACAGTTGGCCTAGACCAGGGTGTTCTCAGTGCCGATGACGTGAACCCAATTGAGTTTGTTGAAGATTTACGCAAGCTGTATAGCGGCAACGAAGCTGAGGCTTCAAAAACACTATCCGAGCTAGAAGACGATAAAGATATTCTGTCGTGGACAAACGATCACGTTTACAGGCTACGTCAGTTTTTGAATGATCACGACGAGGAAGAAGTTGATCGTATTAAAAACATGCCTGAGGGAAAGTGGAACTACTTGCCCGGTAAAACCGAGCAAGAATACAGTAAGGTGCTCAGCCTATTACGCGTGGATGGCAAAACGTCCATAACTGACACCCCGATATCGCAAACCTTCTTCGTGGCTACGGCTACTACTGGTGAGTACGCATCAGAAGTTGTGGATGAGTTTGAGGCATTGCAAAATATCGCTACCGAGCCCGAAGACAACGAACGCACAAAGGACACCATAGATGTTGAACGAGACCGAGTTGTTCGCAGGTCTAGTAGAATCGCGAAAATCCGCGCAGAGTCTGGCGACTCCGTGTATGTACTCAAACCACGCCAGCTAGACGCTCTGACAGCAGTACAGCCGATGTTCCCAGACTTAGCCCTGCGACCGTTGTTAGAAAATGGAATTAAGGATGCGCGCACGAAGCGTTTATTCGAAGCCACAGTTCGACTGATAAACGGTGATATCAAGACATCTGGTTCAGTTACGGCCTCAACCGTCAGTAAGCTTACTGGCATAATTGCCGGACTGGATACAAAAGCACACGAGACCGTCAAGGCGGATGCCCCAGTTAGTATATTGAATTACGCTCGGAGAAACGGCTAATGTTCCCTAACCTTGCGAAAAAGATACACGAGCTCACGAATGAGCCGGACAACCGTAAATCGTTAGATATTGCTATCGAAACGGCTAATGAATTAATCACTCTGCTCGACCCGCAAGCAAGTAATCTGAAAACTGGTGAAGATGCTCTAGATGAAAATATCCCAGTAAACAAATTCCCAAACTATAAAGCCGAGAGTTGGTTTGCACAACACCCGTACTTCACTGGCGAGCGTGTGGCGTTGAACTTTTATGAATCCGATGTGGCACAGGTAAAGTTTTATTGGCTCGGCGATACGGCGACAAAAGCTCGCGTATCAGCTGGCGTGATGCTTACCCCTAACTGGGAAGACAGCGACCTAACGCGCAACGACCAATACAAGGTAGGTATAGATTTCTTCTTGTCTGCCAATACCAAGTCACTGCTAATGGTCGTGAGCAACAATGGCAACTTGCGAATCCTGGAGTTCAACGACCACCTATCCAATACCCAGCATGATATTCTCAAAAATTTGCGCGGTGTTCTTGTTCTTGACACCAAAGATCAGATTCACAAGACTCTATGGGACGCACTAGCACTCAACGAAGTAAACAAGAAGTTCTACGCTGGTATAGCCGAGAAGTTTAACGAGCTACTCAATCACTTGGTCGCAGACGGCAAAGATGCCGAGGACGCCAAATTATTTGCTAGTCGATTACTTGGCCGCCTACTTTTCATCTGGTTCTTGAGGCGCAAAAACATTATCCAAGAGCAGTACGGTTACTTTGAAGTGGATGGTTCTGATAGCACTGAATATTACGACCAGAAACTCAAGAAACTGTTTTTCAAAACTCTCAATACACCATCTGCAGATCGTCAGCATGCTGATGACAAGACACCATATCTAAACGGTGGCCTGTTTGAAGCGCATGACAATGATTGGGTGAATCAAAAAGTCACCTTCCCGACAGGCTTCTTCAACAGACTATATGAACACCTAGAGCAGTATAACTTCACTACCGACGAATCAAGCCCTGAATATGAGCAGGTAGCAATTGACCCAGAGATGCTTGGGCGCGTCTTCGAGAGTTTGCTCGCAACACAAGTTACAGAGACTGGTGATCAGGCTCGTAAAGCAAAGGGCGCATTCTACACGCCTCGCGAGATTGTTGCATACATGTGTAAGGAGTCTTTGCGCCAACACCTATACACAAAACTTGATAATGAGAGTCTCAATGAGGGTGTAGATAAACTGATTGACACTACCGATAGTGAATGGGAAATACAGCATAGCAATGCCAAACGTAACCTCTGGGGTGACAAGGCCCGCATCACCGTCCCGGCGCAGGTATTGCGAGCGTTAGACGACATAAAAATTTTAGACCCAGCATGTGGCTCCGGAGCCTTCCCTATGGGTATGCTGCAACTAATGATCAAGATGTATGAGCGCCTGGATAATCGCTTTGACATATATAAAACCAAGCTACGCATCGTACAAGAAAACATTTATGGTGTAGATATAGAGCCGATGGCTGTTGAGATTTCTCGTCTACGCGCATGGTTATCACTAGTCGTAGACGATGAGGATGATAACCGCGTTGAGCCATTGCCGAACTTGGATTTCAAATTTGTCTGTGCTAATAGTCTGTTGCCGCTAGAACAACAAACGGGCTTGTTTGCCGATGCCTCCCTGCATGAAAAACTAGCAGAAGTTCGTACTAAGTTCTTCAATGCTCGTGTTCCAAGCAGTAAAGAGAGGTGGAAGACTGAATATTACAAACTCACGGGCAATGGTCAGCACAGTTTCTTGGGTGATCAACGTGAAAATCAGCTAAAGAGCTTTGACCCATTCAAAAACTCACACCCAGCAGATTTCTTCGATACTGACTACATGTTTGGTGTACCAAAGTTCGACATAGTAATCGGTAATCCACCATACGTTGACTACAGAAAGATCGATCGACGCACTAAGAGTGCTCTGGTTTCGTATTCCATATCTGATCATTCAAAGATGATTAATCTGTATACCTATTTCTTTGAGGCTGGAGTAAGATATTTACACACAAACGGCATCCTTGTTTACATATCCCCGCAACAGTATCTGATCTACGATAACCTTAAAGGCCTCCGTGATTTATTACGAAAAAATACAGTAGTCTCTCTAGCTGACTTTGCACGAGCAAATGTCTTTGAGGTCGGTACATACCCATTTGTCAGCTTAGTAAAAAAGGCTGCTTCTATGGACAGAGTTCGATATTTTGAATTTGCTAATATTAAGGACCTAGCTGCACCGATTAGAACATTAGAGCTAAATAACCCTCTTGACGAACCTGT
>CALEKV010000165.1 GCA_937902525.1 uncultured Candidatus Saccharibacteria bacterium
AGTTCTACCTTAATCAATTGTTTGCTTTGTTTACTGACTTTCCAAAATTGCACAGGTTTTAGCGATTCTTTGACGCTCACATATTTGCCGCCCAGCTTACTGCTCACATACGCAAGCATCAACACCTGCGCAAGTATATAGCCACCAATGGCCGCCACTATATCGTTTGTCATTAAGTATATTAGGACAACCGACAAAACCAACTTACCAAGCGCGTATATAATTCCCGCTATAGAAACTTCTTTAAGACGCTTCATGCCCTGTAATATGTAGGCGCGTGAAGTTGATGGTATATTAACGATAATCAATAGTCCCACCATGAGTACCGGCATAGCTGAGCTTAGCTTAAAACTGTCTTTAAAAAAGAAAGATGCGCCATACAAAGCCAACAATCCCACAAAACTTATCACCAGCATCAGTTGTTCAAGCCTTAATATCAAGCTATTAGCCTCGCGACTACTGGCGTTACTGACTATGTTAGTAATTACGTATCCAAAAGCCGTTAGTATTATACCAAGCTGCATAAATAGCGATACAACAGCCTGAATCTCGCCAAAGTCAGGCACGGTTACTAACCGGCCAATGACTGGGTAATACAGGTAATTAAAGACCGCTATCCCCATAGTGCCTACAAAAAATATAGCATTGTGACGGATTAGGTCATTGCCAGACACTAAAGAATGAATTTTTTTAATCTTATGCATAATACGTTATTTACATTATACTAGAGTACATATGAGACGAGTTGATTTTGCGAGTATCCTAAACAAAAGTTCTAACATATTACCAAAAATAATAGCCGGCCTTTTGGCCGTTATCACAGTGGTTGGGCTGGGCACAGCCATATTAACAGCCTATTTTGGCGTGCCTATGGGCGACGACTACCTGGCTATAAAAACTTATTCTAATAAGCATACTTGGGTAGCAGAATCTTGGCACTCATTAACCAACACTGGTCGTTATATGCAAAGTGCGACATCTTCTGTCGCCTACGGCGCCTTTAGGGACAACATCGGAGTAATCCTACCATTTATCGTTATGGCATGGCTGTATGTGCTGATAGTTTTATATCTGAGACTGGCCAATAAAAAATTTAGGCTATCCATACACAAAGCTGGTATATATGCTATTGCCGCGCCAATTCTATTTATATTCATGAGTGCAGGACGGCCTGACGGCGTAAATCACCTTTGGTTTGCCTATCAACCATTCTTCTTTTCTTCAGCCATAGTTACATATACGATAGGGGTTCTACTGTACCTAAGTCTAATCTACTTTGTATTAACTTCTGGTTGGTTCAGCAAAAAGACAATTGTAGTCAAGTCAACCCTAGTGTTTGTAACTACCTATATTCTTGGTCTTTACAATGAAACCACTCCTGCTACAGCTTTTGGAATTAGTGTCTTGGCTTTGTTAATTATCGCCTTTGCCCCGATTGTAAAGAA
>CALEKV010000166.1 GCA_937902525.1 uncultured Candidatus Saccharibacteria bacterium
GTTGTAACAGCCATTAGGTGGTTTAAGATGCGGGTTAATTCGGAATAGATTACGCGGATATGTTGTGCACGAACGGGTACTTCGGTTTTTGTAAGGGCCTCAACCGCTAATACGTATGCGTGTTCTTGAGCCATCATTGAAACGTAGTCAAGGCGGTCAAAGTACGGTAGTGCTTGTAGGTACGTTTTATGTTCAATAAGTTTTTCGGTTCCTCGGTGTAAAAAACCGATATGTGGATCTGCTTTTAGTACAACTTCACCGTTTAATTCTAGGATTAAGCGTAAAACACCATGCGCAGCAGGGTGTTGTGGACCAAAGTTTAATTTGTATGTTTGTAACGCGGTATACGATTGAATACCAACGCCTGGATTGTATTTAATTGTATTTTGAGTTTTCATTGATTTTTGGTATAGGTGATTTTCTGTTAAAACACAAAATCACCTTATTTGAACTTAGTTCAGTAATCCATATAGAATCCAGTTGATTAATGTTGATTTGCTGTATAGTTAACTTTTGTGAAACAATGGCATATACTTATGAAGTCGGATGACTTCATTTGTTTTATTTTTCTATATAAATAGATGCAGTATACGCATCTATATATATATATAAATATACTCGGATAGCTCAGTTGGTAGAGCAGAAGACTGAAAATCTTTTGGTCGGTGGTTCAAGTCCACTTCCGGGTAGTTGGGCTTATCTTTTGGTCCAACAAATAAAAAGAGAAACGTATGATGTCTTTATTAGTCTTCGTTCCTCTTTTTGCGTCAGTGTACTTGCGAATTTGTGCGGCTGGCGGACAAGAACCCGAAACTGTGCGTCTATCAGTTTTCCCTGTGTATTGGGCCGTCTGGGTGGGTTTTGCTAATCTCGTAGTGGGTGAGTTGCTGAACGATTCATCGGTTTACCGATACGAAGTGGTGCATGTATATCGGTTCTTTACATGATCATCATTATTAGGCGGCGACGTAACACTGTCTGTTTGAGTTGATAATATTACACTCCTTATGTGTTTCGTCGTTTTTACCATCTGAATTCATGTAGATATGTTTGTCCCATACTACATGGGTTTAGATCGGGGTATTGAGCGGTTTTATAGTTATCTGGCACTTTTCACTTTTTGTATGCTTTTAATGGTTACTTCTGAAGATTTAGTACAGTTCTTTATTGGTTGAGAAGCAGTTGGGCTTTGCTCATATCTGCTTATTAACTTCTGATATACTCGTCAACAGGCGAATAAATCGGCTTTAAAAGCAATTTTATTAAATCGCGTTGGAGACTACGCATTAATGTGTGCAATTATAATATGTTTTGTTGACTTTGGATCGTTCAATATATATGATTTAACTGCAGTGGCGGTTACACAGGGCCCTGTCGAGTGATTCAGCATCTATGGTGTTGAAATCACCAATGTGGACTTTATTGGTTTTTGTTTCTTTATTGCGGCAATGTCAAAATCTGCCCAATTTGGATTACATACATGATTACCGGATGCTATGGAAGGACCGACTCCTGTATCCGCGTTAATTCATGCTGCTACAATGGTTACCGCTGGTATTTATTTACTAGTCCGTATGGCCGGTTTTTTAGTACTTTCACCCGGTCTTTTAACTTTTATTTCTGTAATTGGTGCGTTAACGGCTCTTTTTGGTGCAACTACTGCGTTAGCACAATCTGATATCAAAAAGGTTATTGCCTTCTCTACATGTAGCCAGCTAGGTTACATGGTTATGGCCTGTGGTTCTGCGCACTTCTCATTAGCATTCTTTCACTTACTTACTCATGCGTTTTTTAAAGCATTACTTTTTCTTTGCGCTGGTGTAATTAAGATCGGAAGAGCGTCG
>CALEKV010000167.1 GCA_937902525.1 uncultured Candidatus Saccharibacteria bacterium
GGAAGTGGGAGTGTGGTTTTTGAGACCCGGAGCTCACCGGATGGTGCAATCTGGACAGACTGGCAACCAGTTAGCGGCGCGTCTATCGCGTCACCAGTCAATAGGTATGCGCAGGTTAAGGTGATACTTACAGGTGACGGCTCGTCAACGCCCACGGTTAGTAATATTGGCATTCGCCACACTCAGGAAGCCGATGCGCCCATGTTGCCGCCACAGTTCACGGCAAGTAGTAAAAAAGGTGGCAGTCCGCTCAATTCTGGCCAAACTTACGAGCACCAACACCCGTACTTTAACTGGTCTGGAGCAAGCGATGGGGCTAATGGGTCGGGGGTTGACGGTTATTATGTGTATTTTGGCACAGATTCTAATGCCGACCCTGTACTGAACGGTAGCTATCAGACCAAGCAAGATTACACGGTTACTTCGCCAATGACAGCGGGCGAGGTGTACTACTTGCGCCTCAAGGTAAAAGACAGGCTGGGTAATACTAGTGCTGCTGCTACATTTTTTAGCTACCGATACTTTTATATATCACCGCCCGGTGCCATCATTAAAACTTCGACTGCGGATTTTTCCGAAGGCACCAACACGGCCGTAACTATAGATAATGGCACGATGAGCCTAAGGTCTGCGCCTAATGGCACTTGGTCTACTGGTGGAATTACAATGCCGCCGGAGCCAACGTATGGGTCCAGCCAAGAAGTCGTTGGTGACTATTTGTATGCAGTACGCGGGTCAAGCACTAAGGATTTTTGGCGATACAACATTATTTCGAGACAATGGGAGGTGTTAACTGCGGCTCCTTCAAATATTAATACTGGTAGTAGTATGGCCTGGGATGGCGGCAATATGTTGTACGTGATTGCGGGCAACGCAACGAACGATTTTTATAGGTATGACATACAGAACGGCACCTGGTCTACCTTGCGAGTATTACCGGCAATTGCCCAGGGTGGGGTTGATACGGCTTACATTGGTGACAATAAGTTGGCCATCATGTTTACAGGTGTGCGCGAATTTTACATATACAATATTGCGGACAATACTTTTGAGTCAAAGCAATCTTATCCAACGACAATCGAATATGGCGGTTCGGGGCTTTGGTATGATGGTAAAGACAGCATTTATGGGTACTTCGGCGGTACATCAAGTGGTGGCGGACATGCACGTATTGTTATGGCTAAGTACTCCATAGCTAATGACAGTTGGAAGGCACTTTCAAATGCTCCTATTACCACAAAGTATGCTCAAGGCAACTTAGTGGGTGATGGCCAAGGCGGATTATATGTGTTTACTAATAATCATATTAATAATTTAAACAAGCGCATGCGTGCTATGCGCTATGACATACAGCAAGATAGTTGGTCGGAGGCTCCAGGGCTCGAGGCTCAGGTGCACTGGGGCTCTATTTCGTCAGATGGTAAGCGGTACATTTATATACTGCCCGGCGGTAATAGTACAACGCCGCGCTCCATAATCCGCTATGACACATGGGAACGCAAGTATTCGCCGAATACAAAAAGCATTGACGTAGCCGACCGCATCCCTTATGACGGATCCAGTAACGCTTGGATTTGGGAGGGTGGCAATTCGTCGACGGCGACCTATGACGGTAACAAATATATTTACGCTATCGCTGGCCACGAAAGTTGGTCCATATTCGCGAGGTTCGATTACGGTACTGGCGAAACAGTGTATTTACCGCCACCCCCAACGACCGGCATAGGCGGGTCAATTGGCTATCTGAACGGTGAAATATATTATCTGCCAAGTCGGCGGTTGCAAGAGTTTTATAAGTACGACCAGGCATCTGCGCAGTGGTTGCGCATGACAGACATACCACGGTATGCCTACCGACCCGGCCCCAGCAGTCTGGTAGCCGTTAAAGGTGTATTTTACACGGCGCTTGGTGATGGCAAGGATTACTACCGGTATACTCCAAATGGCGCCGGCGGCACTTGGCTACGGATGGCCGATGCACCCGGAATTATATCTAACGGATCAATGGCCTATAACGCTGAAGACGAAGCCATTTATGTTGTTGCTGGTAGGGGTAGTAACTCGTTTTATCGGTATGACACAGTGGCTAATACATGGACAACAAAGGCCTCAATGCCAGCGGCGTCGTCGTATGGGTCTGCTATAGCAATCAATAATGGAAAGATTTATGCTCAACTTGGCAACACGACCAAAAACAGTTACGTTTATGACATTGCAGCTAATTCATGGATTGTTACGCAACCATCGCCGGAAACGTTCCGGTATGGGTCTAACTTTTTGAAAGTATCAGACAAATACGCTATAGCGTTGGCCGGTGAAGACAGCCCCGATGTGTGGAAGTTTGTTTTTCCGAGTAGCTCTACAGCATATGAGGGGCAAGCTATTCATATTTCCCAGCCATTTGTAGCTGCTGGTATTTTTGATTACGCCGGTATTTCAGCGCAAGTTACCATACCGGCTGGCACCGGCATAGAGTTCTGGACGCGCTCATCGGACGACGGCCAAAGCTGGAATGAATGGACTATTGCTGACAATGTAAAGCAATATAGTGGCAGTGTGTCGGCGCGGATAAGCTCAACGCCAAAACTTTACACTCAAATCAAAATAGTACTTCAGTCAGATGATAATATATATACACCAACGGTCGACAGTTATGCTTTGAATTATTATTACGATGTTGACCCACCGAATAACCCAACTGTCACAACGGTCTACTCCGATACTACTAAAGCTACAGAAATTAGCAATAATACCTGGTATCGCCACAACAAGCCCTTGATTGATTGGCCCGATCCAGGTCAGGCTGGTGGGGCGACTGACGGCCCGCTTGGTTCTAATATTGCAGGATATTGGGTGTATTTTGGTACAGACAACACTGCTTCGCCACGTACAGCTGGAAAGTTTGTTGAACAAACGCAGTATGAGGCAGATTTAACACTTGCGGGAACGTACTATTTGCGCATCCAGGCTCAAGATTTAACTGGGAATATTGATAGTACAGTATATGCGCCATTTGTGTACAAGTTTGACAACCAGCCACCTACTAACCCAAGTTTAGTCACGGTCACACCTTCAGGCTTCACGGCTCGTAATAATTTTACGTTTGAGTGGCCAAACGCTTATGATTCTCATTCTGGTGTTGCAGGTTACTGCTATCACACCGGTACGGCATCTGGGCCGTTTGCGGCAGATGTTTGTCAGGCTGGTAAAATACTAAAGGACGTACCGGTCGCTTACCGAACGGGAACCAACGTGTTTTATGTCCGCGCGTATGACATTTCCGGTAATTATTCGCCATACTACACAACTGTGTCGTATTATTACACCACCGACCCGCCGGGGCCTGTTACAAGCTTGCGCGCCGTACCGCCAGTGTCAACGCAAAACAT
>CALEKV010000168.1 GCA_937902525.1 uncultured Candidatus Saccharibacteria bacterium
TGCATGTATTAGGCACGCCGCCAGCGTTCATCCTGAGCCAGGATCAAACTCTCCAAAAAAGAATTTGTCTTAGCATCAGCATAAGCTGACTTACTTCATGAATCTATGATTCGAAATTTCTAAAACAATTCACTGCTACCGAAGTAGCAAAAGTGAACTGACGTTGATTTGCACTACTCAATTGTTAACGTCCGGTTTGAGAGCATATGAAAAATGCCTCAAAAGCACTAAGAAGCCATTCTACAGACCAAAAACACCTATGTCAACCCTGTGTTTGAACAAAGCTGTAGTATTTTAATCATCAAGTATTTAGGGTATTTACTTATGCTTATGATTGCCAGGCAGGCCATGCACGACGACCTACTAGCTACTCTTTTGAGATATGCCCTGCTGCTCCGACGCTAAGTTAGGCTGAAGCTGGTGTCGGCGCATCAGAAGCTTCTTCTTCGTCCTCTTCGGGCAGGTCCGACTTGTCGACAAGGGCGAGGCTGACGACTTTGTCGCCTTCGTTGAGACGCATGATGCGTACGCCCTGGGTGGCGCGACCGAGTGCCGGTATATCCTTGAGTCCTAAGCGGATCGTCTGGCCGTTCTGGCTAATTATGATGACCTCTTGGTCGTCATTATCACTCAGTGTATTAACTCCTACAAGCTCGCCCGTTTTTGTATTCACCACCGCGCTGCGAATACCAACGCCCCCGCGTGCATGCGGCGTAAATTGAGCAACTTTTGTGCGCTTGCCATATCCGTACTTACTAATAACGAAAATGCTGCTGTGTTCATCGACGATATCCATGCCGATCACGTGATCGTCCGTGCGCAGGCGTATACCCCGCACGCCGCGACTGACGCGACCCATTGGCCTGGCATCACGCTCATGGAACCGAATTGCTTGACCTTGGCTAGTGGAGATAATCACTTCGTTATCGCCAGTCGTCATACGGATCCATTTCAGCTGATCACCTTCATCAAGGTTGATAGCAATGAGGCCTGTGCTACGTACGTTTTTGTATTGTTCGAATGGTGTTTTCTTGACAACACCGCGAACAGTACACATGATGAGATTGGCAGCGGCGTCTTTCTCGCTTTTCGATACGTTTATGACAGCGCTGACTGTCTCTTCCGGCTGTAGTTGCAGCAGGTTGACAATAGCTATACCCTTTGCGCCAAGAGATGCTGCTGGGATTTCGTACGTCTTGAGTCGGAATACTCGCCCCCTGTTAGTAAAGAAGAGCAAGAAATCATGCGTTGATGCATTTACAACATGCTCGATAACGTCTTCTTCACGAGTAGTCATCCCCCGCCGGCCTTTGCCGCCTCGGCCTTGCCGTTTGTATTCTGCCAATGTCGAACGTTTTACATAATTTGCTGATGTAAGCGTTACGACAACTTGTTCATCAGGTACAAGATCCTCGTCGCTCAGTCTATTAAGTTCCTGGGCTACGACGCGTGTACGACGTTCGTCACCGTATTGCTTTTTTAGGTCTTTCAGCTCGGACTTGATAATGGAAAGTATCTTCTTTTCGTCCGCGAGGATAGCTTCAAGCTCCGAAATAAGACGCATAAGATCAGCTAGTTCGTCTTCGATCTTCTTGCGCTCCAAGCCGGCAAGGGTTCGAAGCTGCATCGCCAAGATTGCTTTTGCCTGGATCTCAGTCAAATTAAATTTCGCGATCAGGTTTACCTGTGCCTCATCGGTCGTCTCGCTTGAACGGATGGTATTGATCACCTCATCGATATGATCAAGGGCGATTTTGAGCCCCTCAAGGATATGCGCTCGGTCCCGTGCCTTCCTTAGTTCGAACTCCGTACGTCGGCGCACGACAATCTGACGGTGCTTGATATGCTCTCCAAGAATATCCTGGAGCCCGAGCACGCGTGGCTGGATGCCATCTACGAGAGCCATCATGTTGTAGTGGAAGCTCGATTGCAACGGGGTCAGTTTATACAGCTGATTGAGTAACTTTTTGGGGTATGCGTCCTTTTTGAGGTCAATAACTATGCGCACATTGCCACGAGCGCTTTCGTCGCGTAAATCGCTTACCCCGGTAATCTTTTTCTCCTTTACCAGGTCGGCGATTTTGATGACGAGCATTTCTTTATTTAATGCATATGGAATCTCAGTAATGACAATCTGGTGCCTACCCTTGTTCCCTTCAATAATCTCAGCCGTACCACGCGTAACCACACCACCGCGGCCGGTCGCATATGCCTGACGGATCGACCCGGCGCCGTAAATAGTGCCGCCAGTCGGAAAATCAGGACCCTGTATAAACTGCAGTAAGTCATCAAGCGAGGCATTGGGGTGGTCAATCTTATAAACGGTCGCGTCTACGACTTCTGAGAGGTTGTGCGGCGGTATATTGGTCGCCATACCGACCGCGATACCTAGCTGGCCGTTCAGGAGTAGATTCGGGAGCTTTGCCGGAAGAACAGACGGCTCCTGCGTAGTGCCGTCGTAGTTGTCGCGGAAATCAACGGTATCTTTGTCTATGTCAGCCAGCAGCTCATCGGCGAGACGATGCATCTTTGCTTCTGTGTAACGCATAGCTGCAGGCGGGTCGCCGTCCATGGACCCAAAGTTTCCCTGCCCGTTGACGAGTGGATACCTCGTCGCCCATGGCTGTGCCAAACGTACCATCGCGTCGTAAATCGATGAATCGCCGTGCGGATGATATTTACCCATGACCGCACCGACAACGTTAGCGCTCTTGCGATGGCGGGCGCTACTGCGTAAGCCTTCCTCGTTCATGCTGTACATGATGCGGCGATGGACCGGCTTCATGCCATCACGAACATCCGGGAGCGCACGATCGATGATAACGCTCATCGAAT
>CALEKV010000169.1 GCA_937902525.1 uncultured Candidatus Saccharibacteria bacterium
GACCGGCTAGGCCGAACCTCAAAGGAGCTAACAATGGACAAACGACTCTCCACACGTGCGCTCATGGCGGTCATTGCGATCACCCTGGCCTTGACAATCCTGGCGTTCTGGCTGCCCAGTGCACTTCGTGTCAGATGGGTAGCATCAATGGGTGTACTCACAGCCAACACCGTGACTCTGTTGATACAGGTCATCGGAGTTGTCTGCGGGCTTGTCGCCGTTGGACTAGGCGGCTACCAAGCTGTCCAAGCCATCGCGCGAAAACGAACAGCTGATCTGGCTGCGCTAGAAACACGACAGTGGGATGCGTTGCCAAGCCGTGACGAAACCGACCCAAAGGTGATCGAACCAGCGCTGCACCGTGTAGCCAAGCGCTATCCGGAAACTGCCCAGTTGATTGAAATCACATTTGAGCAACTGGAATCAGTTCGCCGTTCACTCGACAAGATCGGCGATATTTTCGAGGCAAACGCCGGTATCATCACTCAAGAACCCGACCGCTACGGTAATATCGAGCGATTGGTTAAACTACTGTACGAACGAATTTGCCCTGGTTTAGTGCGAATCGTGTATCAGGCTCACGAACAAGATGATACCGACGCTGCGATCCATGACTTGGTTGAGGTCATCAACAAGGTGAACGACGACAATCAAGTCCGTGTCGACAATACCCGTAAGCTTGCTAACGCGGTAGTTGCCGCTTCAACCGAAGGCGACATCGACAACGTTACGGCGCAGGTGGAAGACGCCACCCGCCAACTGACCTCCCCAACAAAGAAAGAGGACTGGCTATGAGAAAGTTTTTGACATCACTTGCGTTAGTCGTGGCTGCCCTACTCATGGCTGGCTGCGGTAGCACCTCGTCAGGAACGGGCTACCGCGCACTAACCCACGACCAAGCAGTCGAGCAGATCAATTCGTACCTCCAAGCCGGTAAGGTCAAGTACACGGAGGTCAAGCACGCGGAGGACACCAGTTGGGTCGGCGTCGACACGTCAGCCGATGAGCTGCCGTCGATCGACAAGTATCCGCTCAGTGTCGAAGGCCATGGCCAGATCAACGTCGAGATCTTCAGTTCGACTGAGAAGTCGAATGCGAAGACCGCGCGCTGGTTTGACGTCATGGCCCAGAAATTCAACAACTCTGGTGTGACGATCAACGGCAAGACTGTCTCGGTCTCTGTTCGTCCGATTGCATCCGGACTGGCGCTGGACTACATCAAGTCCCGTAAGTACGTCCCCGGTGCCTACAGCCCCGCAAACGAGCTGTGGGGAGCGATGATCGACTCAACTGGCCTCAAAACCCAATTGGTCGAGAAGCGGCTCGCAGGCAACGTGGCTGGCATCCTGATGAAGGACGCCACCTACAAGTCCTTCACCGACAAGTACGGCCAGGCCACCATCGCGAACATCGTGAAGGCAGCTCAGGCAGGTGATCTGAAGTTGGGCCACACCGACCCCAACCAGTCGTCAACCGGCCTGAACATCTTTACGCAAGAGTTGTTAGCGTTTGACTCGGCTAATCCGCTGAGCCAGACTGCCGTGGAGGCGTTCAGGCAGTTCCAAGCCACCGTGCCGCCGACTTCGCCGACGACAGATGAGATGTCCAAGGTCGCCGCCAAGGGGATCCTGGACGCCATGATCATGGAATCGCAGGCCTACAGCAGCGAGCCGTCGCTCGCCACCGGCTGGGTATTTACGCCCGCCGGCGTGCGACACGACAGCCCGCTCTATGCCCTGGGCAGCCTCCCGGCTGATCAGATCGCCGTACTCCGCAAGTTCGCCGACCTCTGTCTGTCACCCGACGGGCAGCAGTCGGCCACGTCGTTTGGCTTCAACCAGCACGACGACTACGCCGGTGTTACCAACGAGTATACCGGTGCGCAACTGTTCAGCGCGCTTGATCTGTGGAAGCAGAACAAGGACGCCGGACGCCCCGTCGTGTCGGTCTTCGTGGTCGACCGCTCAGGCTCCATGGACGGTACCAAGTTACTCCGCGTCAAGGAAGCACTCCGCAATGCGGCCGGGTACATCAACCCCGGCAACTACGTCGGCCTCGTGAGCTACTCCGACGAGGGGAGCATCACACTCGATCTGCCCATCGAGCAGTTCGATGACACGCAGCGATCCCTGTTCGCGGGGGCCGTCAATGACCTGAGCGCCGCTGGTGGTACTGCTACCAACAGCGCCTTGGTCGTCGGCCTCAAGCTGATGCTCGACAAGCAGGCAAGCGTCTCTGACGCCAAACTCCGCATCATCGTGATGTCGGATGGTGAACAGAATGCTGGCCTGAGTCTCGAAGGCACCGACAATACGCTCGGTATCGTCGCAGGTCTCGGCGTGCCGGTCTACGGAGTTGGCTTTGAAGCCAACCTCACTGATTTGACCAAGTTGGCAGACCCCAACGAGGGCTACGTCATCAACGCCGACTCCGAAGATGTCGGAGCCAAGCTCAAGGGCCTACTCAGGAAGGAGCTCTAGTCCAACCCGTCCCCGCTGCCACCATAGATTTTTCTGTGGTGACAGCGGGGACTTTTTAATTATCAATCGGTTGGGGTAAACTGGGTTTATGAAACTCTACAGCTGGAACGTCAACGGTATCCGCGCCGTGCTCAATAAGGGCGCTTTTCAACAATTTATTGCCCAGCACAACCCGGATATTTTGTGCCTGCAGGAAACCAAGGCCGAGCGCGGGCAAGTTGAGTTGGACTTGCCGCAGTATACCGAGCATTTTTTCAGTGCTGTCAAGAAAGGCTATAGCGGCACGGCGATTTTTAGTAAAACACCAGCCCTGCAATACATTGACGGCTTTCCGCAAGATATTATTGATAAATTTGGCGTCACCGGTGACAGTTACGGCAACCCGAACGACGAAGGGCGGGTGATTGCGGCAGAATTTGCCGATTTTTGGGTAGTAACGGTATACACCCCCAATAGCAAGGGCGATTTGAGTCGCCTACAGCTGCGCCACAAGCACTGGGACCCGGCATTTTTGGCATATATGGAACAGCTTGAAGCAACAAAACCAGTCCTTTTCTGCGGTGATCTGAACGTCGCGCATGAGGAAATTGACCTAGCAAACCCCAAGGCAAACGTGGGCAAGCACGGCTTTACCAACGAAGAACGAGAAGGCTTTAGCAACTTTGTTGCAGCAGGCTTTACAGATATCTACCGCGCCGCCAATCCCAGCAAAACCGATGCCTACACCTGGTGGACCCACTGGGCCAACGCCCGGGCACGCAACATCGGCTGGCGTATCGACTACTGGCTAGCCAGCAAAGATATTGCAGCACGCATCAAAAACCCGGCCATCCACCCCAGCGTCATGGGTAGCGACCACTGCCCGGTTAGCATTGAACTATAGCCAGCGTTCATACTTCGCATCTGTTATACTATTGACTTATTTTTAAAGTGTGCTATAATGCAAATCAACTTCAAGGCAACCCAACTTCAACCGAGGTAGCGCCGGAAGCGCACCTCAGAGAGGGGCTACCATGCCCGAACTCTACATCCTGATCGCGCTGGAGCTGATCATGATCAGCGGCCTCACCACCTACATCGCTGTCATGCTCCACGCGCTCCTGCGCAAGCGGAGCACGAGCGTCGACCCGACACTCGTTGCCCAGCTAGACGCAGCCACCGAACGCTTGGGTGCGGCAGTCCGACATCACGTCGACGTCAACGCTGTCGTCGAAATGATCCGTCAGATGGACGCCATGGACACTGACGCGCTGGAGCTGCTCAAACAGTACCCAGCAACGGTGCAGGCGGCGGCCTGGACCCACTACATCGATACCCTTGGGGAATCGTTGGTGGTAGCGCAGAACAACTTGCGTAATAACCATGACTGGTACGGTGCCAACGACCGCATGACGATGAGTAGCCAGCAGACCGTCGACGCCATCCGCGCCAAGCTGGACGCGGCGGTCAAGGCGTCCGGCCAGACCGGGCTGCGCGCCGTCTGAGGTGCCGGGCGGGGAGACTCACATCTCCCCGCCCACATCACATTTTGAACTACGTTTTGCCCGTCGCTTCTGCGGCGGTATTTTTATTATCAGTGCTATCATGTCATAATTACACTATGCACAATTATTGGCAGCAACAAAAACCAAGCGAACCGTTATTCCCAGACATCGAGTGGAGTAAGCCCGAACAAAAAGCCCACGCGGGGCGCTTAGGTATTATTGGTGGCAACAAACTAGGTTTTGCCGGCGTGGCCGAAGCCTACAGCGTGGCGTACCAAACCGGGGTGGGGAAGGTGCGAGTGCTGCTACCAGACTGCCTTAAAAAGGCCATCCCCACCAATTGGACAGATGTTGCGATGGCCGCCTGCACCACAAGCGGCGGACTCGCCAAAGAAGCACTGCCTGACGTGATGGCCTTGGCGCATTGGAGCACTATGCTACTACTAATCGGTGATGCCGGTCGCAACAGTGAAACGGCGATTTTATACGAAAGTTTACTCCGCAGTACAGATAGGCCGATCGTCATAACGCGCGACGCCATAGACTTAGTCAAAAACGCTCCCGAAATGCTAGTCAACCGTCCCAACACCGCACTAGTAATCAGCTTTGCCCAACTACAAAAATTATTCCAAGCGGTGTATTACCCAAAGGTCCTAACCTTCAGCATGCAATTAATGCAGCTGGTGGAAGCTGTACATAAATTCACCATCACATACCCAATCACAATTACGGTTCTCCATAAAGATACGATCATCGTCGCACAAGGTGGGCAAGTAATAACTACGCCATGGGAAAGCCCCATGCTCATATGGCGTGGCACCACCGCCACCAAGGCAGCGTGCTACTGGGCATGGAACCAAGATCAGCCGCTCCAAGCCACTACCGCCAGCCTAGCCGCCAGCGATTAGCGTTTTACACACCCGCCCGCGTGATGTATAATGTCATCTGTTGCAAAAAACGGGCGAGTGGCGGAATTGGTAGACGCGCTAGACTCAAAATCTTGTAAGAGCAATCTTGTGAGGGTTCAAGTCCCTCCTCGCCCACCATTTCAGAGTAAAAATCCAAATCTTCGCCTTTTGGGGCGATTTTTTGGTTCAAGATTTTTAATTTCCGCCACAGGCAAAAACCACTTTCCACCCCCTTTCGGAAAGCGGTTTTTGGGCTTTCGCCATTTGGGGTTTGGGTGAGGGTTTTGTTGCTCAAAAATAGGTTCAACCCAAAGATTTCAGTAAGGATGGCTTTTTGTCTGTCAAAATCGTTATTTGCTCGCAAATAACAGATAGATTTTGCGGTTTCCAGCCAATTTCGCATAGGTTCTAACCAAGCAAATTGGTTGGTCTGTAAATTAGCCAAACTTTCCTCTAAACTTTTCTTTTCGCTCAAAATCTCCGATTTTTTAGCGAGAAAAGTTTGGCGGTCAATATCTTGGTCTAAATAACTATCTAGCAGAATCTTTTGTTTGCCGTTTAAGCGTGCGATTTGCGTTTGCAAATCGTCCAGCACACTGGCATTGCCCGCACTTTCGGCTTGCTCGTCCTGTGTCATTTTGTCGGTCATGAAGCTATAAACTTCGCTGGACATCTCGTATTCGCCTAACAGTGCCGAAAGTTGTGGCAGCAAGTCTTTTTCCCTTATTGGCGGTTCTACGCATTTAACGGCTCGCTTTTTGCGAGAACAGCGATAATACGTCCAAGAGTGAAAATTGCCGTTTTTCTGGATTTTGGTTTTTGTTTCGCTCGTTATGCCCATACCGCACTCCGCACATCTCAAAAGCCCTAAAAACGGCGTTGTGGGTTTAGTTTGCTTTTGTGTATGCCCACGAGTCTCAATAACTTGCTGGACTTTATCATATAGGGCTTTTGAGATAATTGGCGTGTGGCGACCCTCGTGCAATTCGTCGTTATACAGAAAATGTCCGTAATAAAAAGGGTTTTGTAAGATAGACTTCATTTTGTCGTCCTTAAATGTTTTTCCGCCAGATGTTATCGCTCCTTTTTCTTGTAAGAAGTAGGCGAGATTTTTCATTGTTTGGTCGCCTATAGCGTATCGCTCAAACAACTCTTTAACAAGCGGTGAATACCGCTTGTCTAAAACTATCGTTTTAGTGCGCGTGTCATTTAAGTAGCCGAACGGAGCAATAGACGGAAAATCGCCGTTGCGGACTTTTGCTCGCAACCCTCGCTTGGCGTTTTCGCTCAAATTATCTACATAGTATTTACTCTGACCAAACATAATTGACAACATAAACTTGCCTTGACTGGTGTTCTCAAACTGAAAGACTGGAAAAAGCAGATAATTGAGCGATGTTTGGTCTAATAAGTAGATAATCTTTCCGCCGTCTACGGAATTGCGTGCAAGTCTGTCGGGGTGCCACGCCAGAATGCCGTTTACTTCGCCATTTTCAATTCGTGTAATCATAGAGTTAAAAATGGGACGACCTGGCATTTTGGCCGTTCTTTTTTCTATAAGTTCGTCAATAACTACAAGTTTGTTATCTCTCGCAAACTTGCGGAGTTCTGCAAGCTGAGCGTCAATAGACAAAATTTGCTTGTCCTCTGTATCTGTACTTTTACGAGCGTACAAGATATATTTTTCCATTTTCACCCTCCTTTTAACTCAAAAAGCCGTATTGGTGCAACACAACTTGGAGAAACCAAACTGTTCCAATACGGCTATTTAAGCCAATAAAAACGGCTTCTCGTTAAGTTGTGTTGCTCTTTCATTATACAACAAAACCCTCACCCAAACCCCAAATGGCGAAAGCCCAAAAACCGCTTTCCGAAAGGGGGTGGAAAGTGGTTTTTGCCTGTGGCGGAAATTAAAAATCTTGAACCAAAAAATCGCCCCAAAAGGCGAAGATTTGGATTTTTACTCTGAAATGGTGCGATTTTACGCCCACGCTAGAACCTATTTTAGCACCAAATGCGAGAAATGAGGTTCTCGGCGGGTCGCCCCCGACCCGCCGAGATATTGATACCCGAATAGATTGTGTATGAATCTGTCTTGTTATTGACAAAAGCATCTGTGTATGATAAAATTATGAGTATGAGTATAGATCAGTTTCCGAATAATCCTAAAGAGTCACAGATTAATCCTAGTGAGCAAGCTCCTTCATCCGAGCAAATGGCAGCACTTAGAAATTCTCTGGATAACCTCTTTGGGCAGCTTAAACCACGCCGCGTAGAAGAGTGTGGCAACGGGTTTACAATCAAAAATTATGACGTTACAGCACCTAGTAGCGGCAAGTTCGTACATATATCTGCAGCCATGCTTCAACACGATGCAGCATCGAATCCAATACAACGAATCTACGTTTCTGTCGGTAGGGGTAGTGAAGAGGTTGGACCTGATATGTTTGATGATTTTGAATGCACTATTCAGGACACTGCGTCGCTAGATGGGCAAAAAATTGAAATTGGGGATGACGGTATAGCCATCGTTGAGCCACGCGAAGCTATCCACTATATGGATAACGCAGCCATAGACGCAAGACGAGAAGAAATCTTGGAAGACAAGAACTTTGATAGTATCTCGTCAAGGGGCGTAGTTCTGCCTAACCTGCAACTAACGCCCAGCGGTGAGATATATCAAGATGGTGTTGAGGTCGCGGACAATTTTAGTCCAAAGTCACTTCCTGAGCTTGCGATAAGCAGTAGCTTTATGTTTAATACAGGCGAGGAAGCGGCCGAATTCCAGCGTAGCGTTGCTGCAAGCGAACAGGCACGTCGTGAAATTGGGACAGACTTGACCAGCGAGCGCATCAAGAAGCTTACTTATTTCTTAGATGAACTAGGGTATGAAGTCGGTGGGTAAAATGACTAGGTTGCGCTATTCAGTTCATCCAATTTTGACACAATCTATTCAGGTATCAATATCTCGGCGGGTCGGGGGCGACCCGCCGAGAACCTCATTTCTCGCATTTGGTGCTAAAATAGGTTCTAGCGTGGGCGTAAAATCGCACCAAATTAAAGCCTTAAGGGGGCTTTTTTTATTAACACCAGCTTAGTGTATACTAAAAGGTGAGTGGGATTTAGTTAATGCAACCAAACAACGATGCAACACCAAACGCCAACGTCCCGGCACGGGGCACTAATTTGCGTCCTAGTATCCAAACAAGCAATCGGCAGCAGGCCGCTGCTCAACACGTTGTTCGCGGTCAAATTGACACTATCTACCAAAACGACCCCAACGCCACACAGCCAATCAAACAAGAACAAGCAACGCAAGGACGCCACGGAGCGATAGAATACAAACCCTCCAACCCAGAAGCGCCCAACCCTTACGAACGCACGCACGATGAAACCAAACATCAAATCAATCAAACAGCGTGGGACCGCTACCACAGCGCTTGGCAAAATTACTACCAACAATATTACGAACGCTATTATATAAGCCAGGTCTACCAAGCAAAAGTTAGCCTGGAGCAACAGGCCGCCCAGGCGCGCGCAGACACGCCAATCACTGAACAAGAGGCGATATACGAACTGCGCACTGATTTAATTTCAAAAGTTAAAAAACACGCCACTAAAGCTCGCAAAAGCCGTCATTTTTGGCCACTTGTATCTGCCTTGGCTGTTATGGGAGCGTTTATTTTATTGCAATACAATCAGGTGATAGGTGCCTACATTTATACCTACATTCGCCCAGGCGGTTCGGGCGAAATTAACCATTTGGCAGACCCAACTGACAGCAGCACTATCACCCCCGACGACCGCTTGGTTATTCCGCGTATTGGAGTAAACGTACCAATCGTCTTTGATGCCGTTGCTAGCAACCAAGCGTCGCTCAACGCCGCCATGAATAAAGGCGTGGCCTGGTTTAACGTACGGCAAGCACATAGCAAACCAGGCGAAAACGGCAATTTTGTAGTTAGTGGCCATAGCAGTAACGACTGGGCAGAGGGCGGCGAATACAAGTTTGTGTTTGGACCGCTTGAGCAAATGCAGGTAGGGGACACTTACTATGTCAATTATCAACAGCACCGCTATATTTACAAAATCACCAGCACAAAAGTAGTCGCGCCAACCGACGTTGGGTCACTCACTACCGACAATTCAAAACCAATCATGACATTAATCACCTGTACGCCACTGGGAACAGACTGGAACCGTTTATTGGTATTTGCCGAACAAATCAGCCCAGACCCAAGCATAGCATCTACCCCCGCGACCAACACCAACACCGCAACATCAGAAATGCCCAAAAACGCACCAACTTTATTGGAAAAACTACTCGGCGCAACCAATTAGCTTATCCTTAAGAACCAATCCAAGCCCACGTTGAAACGACGAGCGCTAATCAATAATCATTCTTACCCTGGATTCACCAACCGTATCACCAACCTGGGTGATTGCGTTGAAATATCGACCAGATTGCGACAGTGACACCTCGCCCGTCACGGCACCACCCATGATATCGTGACCATTAGTGCCATCATAATCGTACATGCTCAGGGTTGAGCCCACACTGGTAACAAAGTGGAAATCGTCAATCCAATTAACGGGCTGGTGCAATGGTGCTTGCAAGGTCAGCTGATGATACAGTCCCAAGTCTAAATCGTAAGTCGTAATTTGACTACCACCGACCGCATACATGAACCTACGTTGTCCAGGTGAAAAACCAATAGATTCAACCGGAAATTTTGCATCAATCTTTTCTATTTGCACAAAGGGTGCCGGGTTCACTGTGTCGCTGGCTGCTAGATCACCGGCATACACCATCACTGCACCACCGTGTGTAACCGCAATATAATTCTTACCTATATACTTATTGATAGCCATATGAAGCGCTGCAGAATCACCAGCAGGCGATTGGTACACCGCCCGCGGCGTGGCACTATTAGCCGTCAGGTATCCAGCCATCCGCATACCCGTAGTTGCATCTGGCCTGCTAGAAAACACAATCGTGTCATTGTCATACATATTAAACTCATTCACATTATGTAACAGCGGGCCGCTCACAGTTTTTTGATTGATATTTGTGCGACGGACTTCATTGGTTGCTGTTAGCATAAACAGCGTATTTGTGTCCTCCCTTGAATACTGCACGTCAACCGCATCGATACCGAGCACTTTAGTAAGATTATTAGCCGTTTTGCCATCTGCCACATTAAACGATATCCACTCAACCTGATTACCGTAGGTATGTTTTATCAGCACAGACCGATTATCATACGCCCAAGTATGCAGCTCGAAAGTCTGCGTTTCGGTTTCGGCAGGTGGCGTAAAAGCCGTAACGGGTAGCGACACTTGGCGCGCCACTGGCTCGGTGCTATCAACACCCACCAGGGTAATAACTGGCTCTGCCGGTATTTGTATAATGGCAAACGTTTTTGCGTCATACGACACCTTTGCGCTACCAACCCCCGCTAATGGTGCCGCTAATTGGGGCGACAAACTTGTAGGCACTAACCGCACGTAATCCAACCACAATATCGTACCAGGGAATACCTTAACAGCTTTATTCCAGCTATGGTAGCCAGCCCTTTGCATGGAAACATCGTGGCTACCAGCGCTAACCGTCAGCTTACTTTGTGTCTTACTGGCCAACCTAGTTTGGTCAAGCCATACATCGGCACCGGTCGGCACGGAATTAAACTGCACCAGGCCGCCTTGTTCCACTTTGCCGTCAAATCGATTAAACCGGTAGCCCTGGATAACCATATAGGTGCCGGCTACCAACAAAATAACTGCTAAAACCATCGACCCATAAATCACGGTCAAACGAATGCGCAGTGCGCGTTTTTTTGCTTTGCGGTTCATAATATATGTTTTATTATACATGCTTGCGCGCTCCGCTGGAATGGGATATGATATATCCATAAGCAACAAGGGGTAGCTAAGGGGATATGCAACACAAAAAAACCGTCACTATCAAAGGGGTAGTATACGAAATAGCCACAGGCAAACCGATTGCTAAAGCGGCTCCAACCAAGGCTGCCGCGCCGGTACACGACATAAAAAAATTCGCACGGCCAGCACCGCAAATCGCTGCTAAGCCCGATATCGCCCCTGTCGTAAACCCAGTCGTCAGCAAAGTTCATGCCGCGCAAGCGCAGCACACCCAGCCGCGCGCACTTAAGCCGGCCCATGTTATTAAGCAACAGGCCATCCAGCAAGCCCTAGAACAAGCCGGCAAACACTCACGCAAACCGCTAAAAGTCAAAAAAACTGTTTATAAGTTCCAAAAAATCACCAGGGTAGTCGCCATAGCAACCGCAGTACTGGTCGTTGGCGCCTGCCTCACATACCTCAGCATGCCCACAATCACTACCAATATTGCCGCCGCCCAGGCTGGCATTCGCGCTAGCTATCCTAGCTACGTTCCAACTGGCTACCTACTTTCCGGCCCAGTCGCTTTTGATAATGGCATTGTCAGCATGCAATTTAAAGCCAACTCCGCCCCCGTATTCTATACCGTTCAGCAAGCCCGTTCCACCTGGGACAGCAGCGCCGTCCGCGAAAACTACGTCACTCCTAACGCTAGCGATAAATACGTCACAGTGCAAACAAACGGCCTTACAATTTACACCTACGGTCAAAACGCTGCTTGGGTAAATGGCGGGATTTTTTACACCATTAGCGGCAACGCACCGCTCAGCCCGCAGCAAATCCAACACATCGCCACCAGCATGTAACGTTAGTGTGAACTGTATCACATTATTTTACCCTGTGCGCCGTTACCATAAGGGCATATGGCAGGCGGATATACACACCAATCAATCAACCGCGTTGGCGCCATGGCGGTGGCTGAAGGGCTAATAAATACCAGTGAAAACGACACGCTAGTTGGCATCGACCATACCAAGCGGGAAGTCATTGAAATACTCAGTCAAGTCGACCATATTTTTGCCGATGCCGACGGCACACTTGTCAGTGACGGCGCGGAGATATTTACTACTGATAAAATAAAACTCATCAGCCAGCTGACCAGTCTGGGCGTCGGCATTACTATCGTAACGGGCAAGCCGTTTGCTGAAGTCGTGCCATTAAGACAAACCCTGCCGGCTGATATCCCCATTAGTTTTATTTGCGAAAAGGGCGCATACAGTGTTCATTTTGGCACCACAGGCGCATGGCGCGAATTCATATTATCTAGCGCCGCGCAGGAACGCAGCGTCGCCGAGCTCCGAGAGCAATTTGTCGTATTCGGTGGGGCGCTCATTAAAAAATACGGTAGCGACAAACTCGGGTTTGGCTGGGGTGGCAGCGGAGAGCACAAAAGCGTTATCAGCATCGATATTTTTGCAGGACAGCCACCGCAAAATTACTTATCATTACGCGGCAAAGAACGCGACGCGCACAAACTACAAGATACGGGACTTATTAAGCGTGTCGAACATGATATCAAACAATGGGTGAGCGACCAGCAACCGGACTGGCGTATTGTCCACATTGGTAACGCCAATACCGAAATCTCACCTGGAAGCATAGGTAAAAGCGAAGCCATCGTGGAATCCGCCGAATTTGGCGCCGCCCGCAAAGTGTTAATATTAGGCGACTCATCAAACGACCGCGGTATGTTTGCCCTGCGCGGTACATTCCCAGGTAAAGTGCTCACGGGCCTTGTTTTACACCGTAAGGCCAGCCTACCACTCGTTGATAATGCCGACTTTATCACGTTTGGTATGGCCAATAGCAATCCAATTCTTAACGCAATTGTATATGCAAGGGGTAGATGAATTTAGGTGAGATAATTGACAAGGTGCGGGGCTCAACTTTTATATAGGATATGCTACAATAACAGATATGACCCAGACTATTCGCACCCGTTTTGCCCCAAGTCCTACCGGCTATATTCACGTTGGCAATGTCCGCGCCGCGCTGTTTCCGTATTTACTGGCCCGCCAACAAAATGGCGCATTTATTCTGCGCATCGAAGACACAGACCAAGCCCGCTTTGTCGAAGGCGCCACCGACCTTATTTTAGACACGCTCGAATGGCTTGGCATAGATTGGGACGAAGGCCCGCGCAAAGGTGGCAATTACGGCCCGTACGTGCAAACGGAGCGCCGCGACCACTACATAAAATGGGCGCAACAATTAATCGATAAAGGCCTGGCCTATGCCGACCCTTACACACCAGAACAAGTACAAAGCTTCCGTGAAGAAGCCGTGGCTGCAAAAAAACCGTTTTTGTACCGCAATTACCGCCCACAAAACCCGCCCACATGGAACGGTACGCAGCCGCTCCGCTTTAAAGTCACCAATCCCAAACGCTACACCTGGAACGACCCGATTATGGGCGAACTAAGCGCCGGATCAGAAGTATTAGACGATTTCATCTTGATTAAAGCCGACGGCCTACCGACCTACAACTTTGCCCACATCATAGACGACGCCGAAATGGGCATTACGCACGTTATCCGCGGCCTGGAATACATCAGTAGCATCCCGCGCTACCTAAGCCTATATGAAGCGCTAGGGCTACCCGCGCCAGTGCTGGCTTGCATGCCGCACATCATGGCGCCCGACGGCAAAAAAAAGCTTGGCAAACGCGACGGCGCCAAAAGCGTCACCGATTACCGCACTGACGGCATTTTACCAGAAGCCATGCTCAACTTTTTAGCAAGCATGGGCTGGAACGACGGCACCGAGCAAGAAATTTTTAGCAAAGATGAACTGATTGAAAAATTCAGCCTGGAGCGCGTGCAAAAAAGTGGCGCCCGCTTTGATGAACAGCGCCTGCTGTGGATGAACGGCCAGTGGATCCGCCGCCTAAACTTAGATGATTTATACGCCCGGGTAACACCGTACTGGCCCGCAAGCGCCGCCAGTGCCAGTGAGCAGCACAAAAAGCAGGTGCTTGGGCTTGTTCAGGACCGCCTCAAAACACTGGCCGAACTTGCCGTTATGACCAAATACTTTTTTGAAGAGCCAGTGCCAAACAAGGAGCTTATAACAGGCAATAAGCAACTTGCAAAGCTAAGTGATAATGATATTACACAGTTATTAACAGCCGCAAAAACCGCGCTTACGGCTACCGAATGGAACCCTGCTGCAATCCAAAACACGCTGAACACACTGCTTGAACAAACTGGCCAAAAACCTGGCACTTTGTTTAGCCTTATCCGTATTACCACCACTTGGGCGCCGTTCAGCCCACAGCTAAACGACACCTTAGCGCTGCTTGGCCGCGACCGCACATTCCAGCGTCTTGAGCAAGCTATCAATCTGTAAATTATTGACTAATTTTTACGACTGTGCTATAACAATAAGATAGGGCTTTTTCGCAATCACCGTACTATCAATGCGGAAATGTTTGTTAAACATGCAGCGGATGAACTTGACTATGGCTCTGACGACCCAGTGGTAGCAATTGCGATCGATGATTACACAAATAATAACTACGACCGGTCAATTCTTGCCGATAAAGAAACGAGGGCGCGCTACATCGCCTTGTGCCATCATGCTCAGCGATTATCGGCGGCGGCGTCATTTTACAGTCGGTGTGTTGAGCAGCTTCCGGTATTGGTTGATATGGACAACGTACTCGTTGATTACGAAAATGAAACAAAACGACAACTACTTGAACTATACCCAGATATGCACCTTCGTCCCGACGACAAGGCTCCCTATATTGAAGACTTAACGTTGAGCGATAGTGACAGGCGGTTGGCTCTTGAGCTACAGTATACACGTGGACACTTCTTGAACATGCCTCCCGTTGAGGGTGCGATAGAAGGGTGGCGGCTACTGATTGAACTGGGCTATCATCCTCAAATCGCTTCCGCGCCGTTGTCGAAAAACTACTGGTGTATTCAAGAAAAGCTTGCATGGATTGACCAGTATCTTGGCCCGCAGGCCGTTGATGAAGCACTTATTGCGCCAGACAAGTCTGCCTTTTCTGGATTTGCACTAATAGATGACATGCCTAAAGTGAAAAATGCCGAAAAAGCAATGTGGCAGCATATTGTATTTGATCGTCCCTATAATCAACAAAGCGCCAGTGAGTATAGGCTCTATGGATGGGAAGATCCTACCATTAGCACTATTCTTGCGCGGTGCGCTTTTCGTGGCGGCGCAATTTAAGCGTCCACGAATGAGTCGCCGTCGAGGGCCCTGCTTTGTAGGCGCTCTTTGATGAAGCTGGGAAGTACTTTTAATTCCTGGAGTTCTTCAAACGTAAACCACTTGCATTCTTCTACGGCGCCATTTTGATCATGGTCGATGTGCGCCGACAACCCTTCGGCTGTTTGCGTATTATCTGTACTTACCTCGGTTGTCCAAAAAGTTTCTAGCGATACCTTATCTTTTTCCGGTTCGCGAAACTCACGCACCCAAAGCAATCTACCGACGTCTACTTTGTAGCCGGTTTCTTCGGTAACTTCACGACTCACGCTATCCTTTAGGGATTCGGATTCGAACTCCCACCCTCCTCCAGGGGGGTACCAAAAGTTTGCATCTTTGTTTCGCGCCAAAAGCACACTCTCTCCGTCTAAAATTAACGCACGCGTAATTACTCGTAATCTAGTCATGTCATTTACTATATCAAAAAGGCAGGGTACCGTGAATCGTAATGAGGGTATTTACAGGCTGGGAGTTATTGAATATATTGACAATTATCTATCGATATGCTATAATAAAAAGATAGATTGGAACGTACAGGATACCCCCAAGTAGGACACTAACCTTGTATTGTTAAGTATTCTAAGT
>CALEKV010000170.1 GCA_937902525.1 uncultured Candidatus Saccharibacteria bacterium
GTCCGCTGGGAGCCTGGCTGCAATCTATTTCGAGCACTCCCTGAACGACGGCGAACCGTAGTTCGAGTTGACGTTGTCAGACCAGTTGGCGTTGAAGTTCACCTGACGGTTGTCATCCCAGCGGCTCAGGTACAACGAGTTCGACCAGTCGGAAAAGCGCAATCTGCCCTCTATGATCACCGAATCCAGGCGCATCCAGATTCTGTAGTTTATACGAAACCTATACGTTTCCAGCAGATCGCACGGAGTGCTCGATATTTTGCCTGCGCGCTTAATTCATTCGTAAACAAACTAATTCAGTCAGTTTCAAAACACGGGATAAACGACATAGATCCGTAAACCTATATACACGAGCTTATCCACATTAATTTTAGCAAAAAATTAAAACGCCTCTGCTAAAGCAGAGGAACGGCTAAGGGACAGATCAAAAAGTGAGTGCGAGGTATCCGGAAGGGTAAAAGGTTTCAAGGACAAAAGTCCAAGAATCCAATACCCCTCCGGATACCAAGGAACCAAGGTTCTAGTTCTTGCACTCCCTGAACGACGGCGAACCGTAGCGCGAGTAGACGCGGCCAGACCAGCTGGCGAGGAAGAGCACCAGACGGTAGACATCCCAGCGGCCCAGGTACAACGAGTGCGACCAGTCGGAATCGTACTTGAACTGCAGGCCACCGAGCCACGGGTAGAGGCTCTGCTTGCCATCCCAGCTGGTTGCCCAGGTCGGGAACAGCAGGTTGGCCACCAGGCCTTCGACACCAGCAAGCCGAACGTTGTCCTGCTTAGCCAACTCGAGCGCCTGTTCCGGGGACTTGCCCTGGTAGGCGTTCGGGTTGAACACCACCCAGCGGATGCCGGGGGTGTAGGTGCAGCCGGACGCCTGACGGATCAGCTTGGGCTGCGCCTTGAGCTCGTCCCAGCGCCACTTAGTGTAGCCGGTCGGGGCCTGCGAGCAGTTCCACAGCTCGTCAATGGTGCGGTACAGTCCACGCTTCCTACCCTGATCGGGGAGGTAGACGCAGAGCAAGAGCACCTCACCATCACGCAGGTTGACGTTCGTCGGCGCGGACGGAAAGTCCGAGTCCTCGAAACCCCAGTTGCGCTGGTCATTGAGCTGGTGGACGCGCTCGAGCTGCTGCCTGGGCGAGACGTACCACGCGGGCTGGTATTCCTGGTGGGAGGTAGCGAGCTGATCACTCAACTGGCCCTTGAGGGTGTTGTCCAACTTGGTAGCCATGATGAGGCTCTCTTCTGCCGCTGTTTGTCCATACTCTGCACGATGCAGGCGTGGTCTCACGTATCGTGAGGACGGCACACTGGATACAACAGGTCGTTCTATCCAAAATGCTATCCTCACTAGGGAGTGCTAAACTGTTAAGGTTCGGAATTTATTATACCACAGTATAGTATATTTTGCAATCATGGCCACTGCTGAAGTGGCTTATAGCCCCGCCATCACTCCGTCATCCTCAAAGTCATCCCAATACTGCACCCATACTTTCTTTTTGCCAGTATTGAGGCGTTCTCGTGTAGTTGTGAATGTCTTAAAATCCATATATTTGCCGCCAACAAGGCGGTGTATTCGCTTCTCGGTACTCTTGTTGTCACAAACGAGCAGTAGTGTCGGATAGTTATCCTCAAAGCCCCAGTCTTCGTCGTTATTCTCATCAAACCATTCTTGGTGAGCGTTAATACGTTTCTTAATCATCCATGTAAAGGTGCCTGCTGCAATGACCTCCAGCTGGAAGTGTATGGGCTGTCCATTTTCGTCTTTACGATTTGTCCGTATATATAGGTCGGGAAGCGGGCGTATGAACTCCTCAAATTGGTCTATCTCTGATTTTGCGAAGATAGCGTACCTACCGTCGTATTGTTTGTGAAGCTGCAAACATAGTTTGGCTACGTCCAAACTATGGTCTACCAGCTGTAAGCTGGAAGATCTATTTTTGTATTGGTTCCGAATCACTGCATCGGTAAAGTAGCCTGGACTGTGATCGCGAACAACACGGAGTCCTTTACCGGTCAGTGAGTAAACTGCTTGGCGTCCGAGTAACTTCCATCTTTTCTCGTAGCGTTTCTGGAGATAGCCTTGATCCTCTAAAATGGCCAACCGTTCATACATCGTTGCTTTACTTTTATCTCGCCACTGACTGAGTAATTCTACTGTTGCAAATCTAAACTTAGCCAGTAGACTCAATAACTTAATCTGACCTACACTTAGTTGCTTTCTATGCTTGCTATCCATATAGTCATATCACCATCTCCCACACCCCTATCGCTACTCACTTTTACCCCTATATATTTATATATAAAAAAAGAGAGAAGAAAAAGAAAGAGTAAACAGAGGTAAAACAGATATAGTAACCCGTTTAGCGGTGAATGGGATTATATTTACCCCTTAAGGCGCTAGGTTGTGGCTTGCGGTATACTAGATACATGTCAAAAGACCCACTTAGCGACGAAGAGCGCCAAGCATTTATAGATAACCTGCCGGACGATCAAAAGAACGAAAACGCCGAGCAGATATTTAGTGATGCTATTGCACGCGCCGCGCAGCCGAAGCAATCAGCTCAGGAAAAATCGACAGAAGCTGACGACGGTTATACCGATACACAAACTCATTCAGGTACAACTGAAGATACTTCGCGCTAACACAGTGATACGTGCCATCAACTGAGCGTTTCAGTTGCGACCAAAAGCCTTCAATCGTATTCGTATGCACGATGCCGCGGCCGTATTCGCCGACACTGTGATTAACCGAATCATGATAATAGCCAATCCGGTGTAGTGTGCGATAGACCTGTGCTTGATCGCTGTATATGACTGTGCCGGGTGCGATGCTGTCGCGCAAACGTGGCAGTAATATTCGGGCTCCAGCACTTTTAACGTGCTCCGCCTCAACGCGGCCACCACGCTCAACCATGCCGAAAACAACTTCCTTGTTAACAAAGCCTTTGCCGGCACCCTTATTACGACCACCGACATAGGTTTCATCCGTTTCAACCACGCCAGAGAGCGGGCCGTTGCCACCGTGCACCATGAGTGCACGGACTTGCTTGGCAATGCGCCAGGCCGTTTTGTACGTTACGCCTAGGTGGCGCTCAACTTCTTTCGCAGATACACCGTTCTTGGATACCGAGAAGAGGTAGATGATATAGTACCAGTCACGGAGTGAGGTAGATGACTTATGAAAGATAGTGCCGCCGAGCGGGTGTATCTGATTACCGCAGTCTTTGCACTCGAAACATTTACGGCTACGAACGCGGTAGTAACTGGGTTCTACAACGCCACACTTCGGACAGGCAGGCATGGTGCCATAGGCTTGCTGGAATATATAGTCGAGACAGGTAGTATCGTCTGGGAACAATTCATTGAAGCGTTTGACGGTTACCTTTTCCATACTTTTAGTGTATTACAGAGGTTACATGTTGTCAAGGGATAATCGGCTAGTTTAGGCTGCCCGGTTTACAAGCCGGGCATTTCCTACCCAACTTATTTGCGTGCTCTAGTAGCTGGTGTCGCGGTGGTTGAAGTGAGGCTCGACTGTTTCGGTATCAGGCACTTGTTTTGGCGGAAACTTGATGTTAGTCGGTTTTAGCGGCAACAACGGCTTATTAAAATGTTGCGGCCTTGGCTGCGTGGTGGGCTGGTTGGCCTGCGTATTTGGTTTTTGAGCTCCACCGACTTCGTTCACTACCGGAATGACAATTGGCGTGCGGCGCGTTTGGTCGAACAAAATGTGCGTGATTTCGTCTTTTAGTTCTTTTTTAACGACATCTAAATCATACTTGCCGCTAAAGCTGCGGGCGGCTTTTTGCTTTAGGTAAGCCCTAATCATACCCATCAGTTCTTCGCTATCACGCAGGTAAATAAAACCGCGACTAATGATGTCAGGACTAGTTAGCAAGCGCCCAGTGCCACGCTGGATAGTCAGCACCACCACAAACATACCTTCTTGGCTCATGTGGATACGGTCTTTTAGCACCACCTCGCTCACCACGGCGCCAGCATCGTCATACATAATACCGCCAACTTGCACGCGACCAACTTTTTTAGCGCCATTGTGGTCGATTTCAATCACATCACCAGCATCGCAGACAAAAATATTTTTCTGCGGGATGCCACATTCTTTTTCGGCAAGTTCGGCATTGTGGACTAACATGTGAAACTCACCGTGGTTTGGCAAATAGTATGTTGGGTGTACAGCATTGATAACTCGGACGTGGTCTTCATAGTAACCGTGGCCGCTTAAGTGCAGCGGGCCAATGCCGGTCAAGTGGGTTTTGCCGTTTTGTATAACACTACTGCCTTCGCGCATTAGACCATCAACAGTACGCACGACATACTTTTCGTTACCTGGAATTGGGTTACTGCTAAACACCACCACGTCAGTATTTTTAATTTTGATATATTTATGAGCACCCGTGGCCATGCGATTAAGCACAGCACTAAACTCGCCCTGACTGCCCGTACAGACAATCGTTACCTGACTATCAGGCAGCTTGATGATATCTTCCATTTTTACCACGGTGTCTTTAGGGACTTTAATGGTGCCCGTGCGGAGCGCCACCTCAAGGTTTTGAATCATGCTAAAGCCGGCAAACGCCACCTTACGACCGTGCCGGTGGGCCTCTTCCAAGATTAACTGCATGCGGAGTAGCTGGCTGCTAAAGCTACTGATAATGACGCGGCCGTTAGAGCACTTGTCCATCACCTCGCCCATGCTGTGCTGGATGTCGAATTCACCGTGCGAATGCGTGCCCTCCGACTCACAGTTGGTGCTTTCGTTTAGGAACATCAAAAAACCTTCTTTTTGCTGGATTTCAGTAATGCGATTAAAGTCGAACTTTTTGCCGTCAATCGGGGTGTCTTCGATACGCCAGTCGCCACTGAACAATAAGTTTCCTACCGGTGTGCGTATAACCACGGCGGCGGCATCGGGAATACTGTGATTAACCCTTATAAACTCAGCGCTAAAGCTATCGCATAGCTGCACTTGGTCGTGATTTTCCGGGTTCATTTCGTGGTAATCGGGTTCGATTGTACTGTCACCTTCTTCATATGTGCGCTGCAACATACCGATGGTAAACTTGGTGGCAAACACTGGCGCCGGGATTTGTGGGAACAGGTGACGGAACGCTCCAATGTGGTCAAGGTGTCCGTGCGTAAACAAGTGAGCACGAATTTTATGGCGGTTTTCAAACAAATATGTGATATCTGGCGTAATGTAGTTAATTCCCGGGTAGTCACCGCCTGGGAACAAAAAGCCCATGTCAACAATA
>CALEKV010000171.1 GCA_937902525.1 uncultured Candidatus Saccharibacteria bacterium
GGGTTCGTGGCGAGACTAAAGACAACGAGAAAAAGACTCATCCGTGTTTAGTGCCTTACGACCAACTGCCAGAAGCACAAAAGGCGAAAGACTATCTCTTCGTCGCTGTTGTTAAAGCTGCTATGAATTATATTTAGCCCGAAATACGCTGCTGGTTCATAGCTGTTAGCAAGCAACTTACTCAGAGATAAAGCCTGACAGATTTATTCTGCAAAAATAAAGCTCTAGGTCGCAGCACGAGACACCGTAGTTAGCATTTATGTTAATTGCGGTGTCTCACACGCAGAAATAATGTGGGCGCAATGGCGGGAAGGCCGCCGCCGTAGTAGTCAAATGATTACAGCAGCAAGGCGCTGCTTGCCGGTTCGATTCCGGCTGCGCCCGTCAGTCTCATTTGAGACTTGCCTATCTACCATGATGTAGAAAAGGCTCGGGGGAGACTACGGCCTCCCAAAGTTACCACGTGGTGCGGCTGTGTAGGAATCACGGTCGCAGCTGCTTGGAGCATATACTTACGCCAGATACGGCCAAGCACGTAGCAAAGCTGGCATGAACGCAGTGTTCGGGGAGCCGTCAGACGTGGCGGCTCTCTATTTGGGAGGGAGCAAATGGGTAAGAAACTTTGGGTACATCTCAGAACAACAGATTTTGGCGAAGCGATGTATGTAGATGGGAAGCAAGAGTTTCAAGACGATACTTTGATTCGCGCATCAGAAGCACTTGATGTTCTAAAAGAGAAAATGGGCGGTGAGTCTTATTCAATTGACTTTACCTATGAAAACATAGACGAAAGCGAAAAAATCTTCAGCGCCAAAACTAGCTATAATGACCTTTTCCCAGAAACAATTAAGAGAGAAAACGTAGCAGAAAGCCAGTAGTGAATACCCATGCCTCGTTGCCCTTGAAAGGTCACTCCTTATGGGACACCTGGCCGAGAGCGTCCTAACCGGTAAGGGCGCTCTCTTTTGCTGCGGGATAGAGTATCGGTTACTCGGCTGCTTCATGCGCAGCACAGGCCGGTTCGACTCCGGCTCCCGCTACCAGCCACCTGAAAGGGTGAGTATCGGCACTTTTCT
>CALEKV010000172.1 GCA_937902525.1 uncultured Candidatus Saccharibacteria bacterium
TGAGCAAAGCTGCTCATGACAGAGAAACCGTAAGGCGTAGTTGAACTAGGGGTACCGCCATCTTCCGTATATCTCCCCATAAACGCGAGTCCGTTTGGCAATGTATACGTTTCCACGATGTTAGGAGCATCGGGATTAGCGGTGGATGGCGCAATAGCCGTCACATGGGCTTCTATGGGGTTTTCGACGTCTTGCTTGTTCAGAGCGCGGTTGCCCGCCAGCGGAAAAACATAGATAGTACTGCCGCTCATCACTACTGTTTTACCGACAAAGATGCAATTATCATGCTGCCCCTGTCCTGTCCCAAAAGCGCCGAGGGTAAGATTACTTACCGTCGACCCCGTACAGCTAAACGTGCTCGACGGATAGTAACCGGAGTTTACTTCGTTAATAACTTGCTGGATCTTGGTCTGTGCATCACGGATACCTACCTGGAACTCTGTTTTCGCCTGTCTACCGTTAATGTATAGCGCCGCAATGACAAAAAGCCCGCCCGATACCGCTAAAACTATCATCGTCTCGACGATGGTAAAACCAAGCTTTTTTCTCTCGGTGGAGCCACCCTTTTTCATACCTATCCTCAGTATACCATAAGCGTGTTATTGCGGGATATGCGATAAGTGTACCCCTAGTACAGAAAACTCATGTACCAGTCTATGACTTGTGTACCGAAGAGCACCACGATGAGTGTCGCAAGCAACAGTGCCGGACCAAATGGAATCTGTTTTTTGAATGAATTTTTGTCCTTCATGAAAAGTGGCAGGCTGACAAGTGTACCGATGACAGAGGCAAAGAAAATCACGAGGAATGCCTTACTCGGCGTACCTGCAAGCAACCCAAGCACCGGGGAAAGTTTGACGTCGCCAAACCCAATCCATTTACCTTTTGAAACGGCATACAGGCCACCAAACACCCCTGTAATGACCACCGCTCCCAGTAACGCCTGCGCGAGAATGGTAATGTCGCGGCCCACTATAAAAACAGTCAGCGTCTGCAGCACGGCGAGAGCCAACAAGGGCCAGACTATGCGGTCAGGCAGTTCGAACCAGTGCAGATCATACACGGCGAGTGCTACAAAACCCGTGACGAAAATCAACCAAAACGCCAAGCGGAAGATACCAAGCGCATCAAACTCAAGCGGCCAAAAGACATACGACACAGCAAATAGTACCCCTGTAAGCAGTTCTACGAGGGGGTACTGCCAGCTTATCGGCTTATGGCAGTAGCGGCACTTGCCGCGGAGCCAAATCCAGCTGAACACCGGCACAAGGTCCTTCGCCGCCAGCATGTGATGGCACTCCGGGCACATACTGCGTCCACGAGCTATAGAAAGCTCGTCTTTGGTAAGATTATCCTTAGAGCCTCTTCTCTTATTGTCTACGAGTTCAGGATAGACAAGCTCGTCCTGCTTCCGCAGCCGCCACACCAGCGCATTTATAAAACTTCCCAAAACTAACCCTAACAAAATGAGATAGAACATAATCATTACCATTATCTTAGCATTAGAAAAGGGTTCCAAAGAACCCTTTTCTAATTGCTTTACATTTATAGGAGTTTAACCATCTATGCACTTCAGGATGTCACCACCGCTCCCCTCTGCAACATACAGCAGGGCGTAGGATCTACTACTTACACCGGTTGTGACCACATCAGTTTTCGTATCGTTACATTGGGCTTTCTTGACTACCTGAACCGCACCAATACCGCTTGTCGTGGTAATACTCTTGGCATCAACAATTGAAAAATTCGTCACACTAGAGTCTACCTTAACGACTTCCTGGTTTACGCCCGTGGTAGCCCCGATAGTTACTTTGCCACCCGAGACAGCAGCTGCTGCTACATTTGCGGGCAAGGTACCATTGTTATTGCTAACATAGGTTCCCACTCCGGACATAATGTTATTTGCGTTCGTGCTCAATGCATTGTTGCGTGAATTACGATTCAGCGCTGGGACTGCCAAGAAGACCACTACCATGATAAGGCCGGCGATGGCTAAAACGATAAGGACTTCGATGATA
>CALEKV010000173.1 GCA_937902525.1 uncultured Candidatus Saccharibacteria bacterium
GCTTCATATACACCAGCCTTTCTGGCTAGTGTCCTACTTCAAAGGGACCTGGAGGCTTTTTGCACTTTACCAATTAAACGTCTTTTTGTACGAGGTTATTTTGACTTCGAAAAAGAACTCTACCAAGTGAGGTGAGACATGTTTGACCGATTTACCGACAGGGCTCGGCGAGTAATCGTTTTTGCCCAAAATGAAGCACGAATACACAACGGGGCATATATCGGTACTGATGACTTGTTGCTCGCGCTTGTCCGCGAAGGCGAGGGCATTGCGACGCAGGTGTTGCAGCAGCTGAATGTTTCACTTGAGGAGGTGCGCAAGGCAATTCAGGAGCTTGTCGAACCTGGCGACCAAGAATCGCCCATGCACATCCCATTCACGCCCAACACCAGGCTGGCCCTTGAGGGTGCGATGCGGCAGGCGCTACAGCTTAACCATCCCTACGTTGGCACTGAGCACTTATTGCTTGGGCTCCTTGCGCTGCCGCCCGAGGTGGCTGAGAGACAGATGGCTACACGAGTACTCGCCGAGTTTGGGGTGAACTATGAGTGTGCGCGCGAGGCAACCATACGGCTACTGCACGGGTATGGGTTGCCTTCGGCACAGCCGCCTGCCACCCCGACAACATTCGCTGATGAGCCGCACTCCTCCGGCATCACGCTTGTGGTTCCCACCAGGGTGTTCGACGCGTTCATGAAGCGGATTGATGGTTTCGATCCGGCAAGTCCCGAATATCGGCTTATCTTGGCGCGCTTCCTGGAAGCTCAGGCGCGTCGTCAGCGGCGCCTTGCTGGGTCACTCTCCGCACGGTAGAGCATTGCCTATTGACACGCCATGGCATAACGCCGGGGCGTGTCAATAGGCAGTTCTGCTTACAGATAATTTCATACAATGAGACGTAGCTCTAGTGAGAAGTATAGTTTTTTGGTGTCGGATTAGCTATACTTAAAACATAATCAAAAGGGGAGAAACTATGAACAAACTAGGAAAATGGACAGTGCCGGTAATTGTACTTGGGGCACTGATTTTGATTGCAATGATTATGGGCGGTGTATATAACAGCCTGGTGGCTAGCCGCGAAAACGTCAACAAAGCAACAGCTGATTTGCAGAGCGCTTACCAGCGCCGCAGCGACCTGATACCTAATCTGGTCAACACCGTTAAGGGCTCATCGTCATTTGAGCAAGACATACTTACGGCCGTGGTGGACGCCCGCGCCAAAGCAACACAAATTACGCTGTCCGCTGATGCTACGCCCGAACAACTGCAGGCCTTCCAGAGCGCTCAAAGCGGCCTCAGTAGCTCACTTAGCCGCCTGATTGCCGTAGCCGAAAATTATCCGGATATCAAAAGTACGCAGGCATACCAGGATCTAATGGTGCAGCTTGAGGGTACCGAAAACCGCATTAATACAGCGCGCAACGATTATAACGAGACTGCTAAAAACCATAATGTGAAGGTCCAGTCGTTTCCAACCAACCTGGTGGCCGGCATGTTTGGCTTTAAAACCGTCATACTGTTTCAGGGTGACCCTGGTGTAGAAAAATCTCCCACAGTAAATTTTGGTAATTAGTGGAGTGTATTTTATGCACGGTAAGGTCATAAAAGCTTTTTTGCTTAGTGCGGTTTTGGCTGTATTGGTGCCTGGTGCTGTAGCATTAGCGCTTGCTGTGCCGCCGGCGCCAGAACTTGCTACGCCGATTGTTGACCAGGCCGGCACGCTAACCGGCAGCCAGATCGACTCGCTAAACCAGCAGATTGCCGTGAGCCGTGCGCAAAAGGATTATCAGTTTGGCATTTTGATTATAAAAAGTCTAGAAGGCAACGCGCTGGAAGATTATGCGCTCAAAGTTGCCCGGGCGTGGGGGATAGGTGATAGCCAAAAAGATAATGGTGTGTTGTTGCTGATTGCGAAAGATGACCGGCAGATCCGGATAGAAGTCGGCCGCGGCCTAGAGGCTGATTTAACAGATCTAGAATCCGGCCGAATTATCCGCAATACTATCAGCCCAGAGTTTAAGAAAGGCGATTATTATACGGGCATAAGCCTTGGTATCCAAAACATAGCGGCTCAAGTTGAAGGTAGGCCAGAGGCCGACACCTCCGCTGCGGCTAGCACCGTTGTAGGCTTGGGGGGGTGGGCAGATACAATTATGATAGTTCTGTTCATTGGCCTGGGCGGCATATCCTGGTTGGCGGCAATTCTTGCGCGCAGCAAAAGCTGGTGGGCGGGTGGTATTGTGGGCGGCGTTTTGGGGCTTATTATTGTGCTAGTGGCCGGCTGGGTGGCGTGGTCGATTGGTGCCATGGTACTACTGATGTTAGCTGGACTATTGCTCGATTGGGTAGTGAGTCGTAATTATGCTAGTCGCGTTTTATCCGGCGGGCGTCCGTCATGGTGGGCGGGTGGCTCGTGGAT
>CALEKV010000174.1 GCA_937902525.1 uncultured Candidatus Saccharibacteria bacterium
GCATCTAGGCATATGACAATTTCGCAATCAACTTGCGAGATGGCATTGTTGAGCGCGCCCGATTTACCGGTGTTTGGTTGGTGGATTGCGCGCACGCCGCGTTTGTAGCGGCGCACAATGCGTTGCATGATACTCCATGTGTCGTCTGTGGAGCCGTCGTCTATCATGACGATTTCGATATTTTTATATGACGATGCGCGCAGCGAACGGACAGTTTTTTCCAATACGATACCCTCATTGTATGCCGGTACAATAACGCCGACTTTTGGTCTGAACCGGCTCCATTTTATTGGTAATTGTGGCTTGCGCATATTGAACCAAGCAAGAATAGTGTTGAGCATAGTGGTTAAGAATATCATCACAAGGCTAAACACAAATAGACCCATAATAATCCTTTTTGGTAAATAGTAGATGCCTTGCATGATAGAAAACGCATTGACATCACTGGCGTCTGGGGTGGCCGCTGTAAAGGTGTTGTCAACATAGGGTTCTGCCATCGCGCTGATGGTAGTGAATGTGTAGCCTTTTTGCTTGGCAAGGCTTATTAAGTTGCTAGTGTATTCGATTGTCTTATCACGGTTGCCGCCGCCATCATGTAGCAGCACGATAATATCTGAAGTGCCATCAAATGATGGATAATTAACGCTGGTATTAGGGTCGGTGAACCGCCAGTCATTTGAGTCGCTGGTAAAATATACCGGCAAATACCCAAGCTGTTGCGCCAAAGCTATGTTATGGGAATCGTTGCGCATTGACTGGTCGTTACTGCCGGCATACGGTGCTCGGAATAGTTTTGTAGAATGGCCGGTAGCGGCGCGGATAGCGCGACCTGTTTGAATGATTTCTTCGGTACCGCGCAAATCACTTTCTAAATCAAAGTTAATATGACTAAATGTATGGTTGGCAATAACATGCCCTTCGCGGACAAGGCGCTGGGCAATTGCTTCATTTTGGACCACGTTGGAGCCAACGGCAAAAAACGTTGCTACCACTTGTTCGTGGGAAAGTGTGTCTAGTATCTTTGGAGTGTATATGGCGTCGGGGCCATCATCGAATGTTAAGGCGATGCGTTTTTTATTTTCTTGCCCAAACCGCTGCAGGGCGTAGTCGTAGCCACGCGTAGCTATGCTGTCCTGTGGGGATAATTTTCCGTAATAGCTACCCGTGAACGGATCAGACACAACTGGAGTGTCGGCTTCCGTGGCAAGGCTGACAATACGCACAAAGGGTCCCTGGCCAATGATGGGTACATTGTTGTCATTTGCATAGTCGGTAATTTGTCGGACTATTTTATCATTGGGTTTGGCAGATGCTTGGTTGATTGCGCGTTCTGGCGATAGGACCGGCGGAATGATTACTATAATGAAGGTTACGAAACTTATAACACTTGCGATGATAATAAAATATACCGCCCACGACCGCTTGCCTGTCCGGTCAAAAAAGATTGGCCGTAGCTTTTCGTTCATAATGCCTTTCTCGCAGTAAGCCGCATATATCAGCCCCTAGACTGCGCATGTGGTGTTATTTTTTACATAAACGGTCTGTATTTGGATATATAATAACCGCATGACTAGTCGTATTATGTCAAAAATTTCACAGTATTGGATACTTAGCGTGATTGGTCTTGTGTCTATTGTGGCGGCGATTGTGTATGTGATGTTATTTGTAAATACTAACAACCATAGCCAGTCGGACGCAGATCCAAATAGCATCACCCTGTCGGACACTGAGGCTATGCGGCAGTACCCTGTGCACACTGTAATAGCTACCAAGTTTTGGATTGGCGAAGCAGCTGACGAGTCCAATGCATACATCCCTAACCACGAATCTGCATGGGTCGGCGACTGGCTTGGTGAATACGGCGGTGTCGATGACCCAAATAATCGGTGTGGTTACCTGCCTTGCGGGTTTACGCCCAAGCAAAATGCGTTTTACGTTGCCCTGCCCTTTAATGATATTGACGCGGATGGCGAACCAAAAGGTACCGAAATCCTCAAAAGAATACCCTGGTATACGGGCCAGCTCACTAAGGGCGTTTCGTTAATGAAAAATCGTTGGGTGGAGGTAAAACATGGCGATAAAACCGCATATGGTCAGATAGAGGATGTTGGACCGATGTATGAAGATGATGTTGAATATGTGTTTGGAACGGCGTCGCCAAAGTTTAAGGCTGGCCTTGATATGTCGCCCGCTCTTAATGACTACCTTGGGGCAACAGGATTTACAATGTTGCAGTGGCGGTTCGTTGCGGAGCATGACGTTCCTGCCGGGCCATGGCGGGGTACGGTGACCACGAGCCAGGTGAATTACTAATCAGTTTATGAAATACTAAAATGCCCCACTTAGCGGGGGCATTTTAGTGGCAATCAAGCCGCGAATTGTTATTTGCTTTTAACTAATTGGCGTGTTTGCATGGCGTAGGCAACCGCCACGATGCCGTGCACAAGCGAATACAAGCCCAATACCCATACAAAAGCTAGTGAAGCGGCTAAAGGATAGACTGCAACCACTATAGCTACTATTAGGCCAAAGATACCACTGATTATCCACATCCAACGGCCCTCACCTTTGCCGGCATTTGCGGCAATGGCAAAATCCATGATAGATTGAAGGATTATAGAGATTGCCAATAACATGACAAATATGGCAGCTGCGATAAGCGGGTTGCGCAACAGATAGACGCCAAGGCCAATGTTGAATGCGGCAACAATCAGCGCTAACCACCATAGTGGTTCGCGTTTAATGCTACTGAGAGCTTCGAACAGCATAATCGCGCCTACCACCACAATGAACAATGCGAACAGGTACACTAAGGTTGCCAGCGTTAGCACTGGCCAAAATAGCGCTATCATACCGAACAGCACACTAGCGATGCCAGTGATAAGCACCGCCCACCATACGTGCTTAGTGATTGTCATTTTGTCTTTGAACATACCTTCTCCTTATGTTAGGTTCCATCCATAGCATAGCACTCTTGGTTGTATGGACAAATATTCGGCGCCTATAGTGTGACCGCCATCCTTGGTATTGAACACTGTATGCATATTGGTAAAGATGGTATAGTAAGAGCAAGTTAACGGAGGTGTAAAATGGGTTTGACGCAGTTGCCTGAATGGCAAAAATTAGTTAATCATAAGCAGCGCATGGAGCATCGCCACTTGCGTGATTTATTCGCTCAAGATAATACGCGAGCGGAACGCATGAGCTTGCGGACGGGTGACATTTTTGCAGATTATTCCAAGAATCGGATTGACGCTGAAACCATGGGGCTGTTATTCGATTTAGCGCGGGCGCGCGGAGTTGAAGACCTGCGTAATGCAATGTTTAATGGTGAAAAAATCAATACCACCGAACAGCGCGCGGTGCTGCACACGGCGTTGCGCAACCAGTCTAGCGACCCAGTTATGGTCGATGGCCGCGATGTTATGCCTGACGTACGTCGCGTACTGCAACATATGCGTGATTTTGCGCGGCAAATCTGGAGCGGTGAATGGCGCGGCTACACTGGTGAGCAGGTTACCGACATTGTTAACATTGGCATTGGTGGCAGTGACCTCGGGCCCGTTATGGCGACCGAGGCTTTAAAATATTACGCCAACCCAAGCTTAGCCGTGCATTTTGTATCTAATATTGATGGCACGCAACTCGCTGAAACGTTGAAAA
>CALEKV010000175.1 GCA_937902525.1 uncultured Candidatus Saccharibacteria bacterium
GGTGGCTGGTATTTTTCACAGACGAACTATTCTCGTTGGTTGTAGTTGCCTTTGTGTTTGCTGCGCCAGCTTCTGCTGCTGCACTGCGTTTTCAGGAACGGAGTTTGTATATGAACAGCAGTCAACCTGGGGATAATGCGTCTTACACGATATCATTCCGCTATATGAGCCCGCAACCGGTAGGTTCGGTCGATATGTTGTTTTGCGTTGATCCTATCCCTTACCATCCATGTATTGTGCCGGAGGGACTGGACGTTTCGGGAGCTGTCCTTACTAACCAGTCTGGTGAGACTAATTTTGCTATTGCGGGGCAGTCGGTTAACCGTATTGTGCTGTCGCGTGCGCCGGCGGCAGTGGCTAATCCGCAGTCGTCTTACACTTTTGATAATATTATCAACCCTGTTAATACCGGCCAATCGTTTTCTATTCGATTGCGCAGCCACTCCACCACTGATGCGACCGGGCCACAAATTGATTTCGGATCGATTAAGGGTCAAATTACATCAAGTATTATTATCGAAACACAGGTTCCGCCCATGCTGATTTTTTGCGTAGCTAGAGAGGTGTCGGAAAACTGTACCGATACTGACGATAAGTTTTACACGGATATGGGTGAGCTGAGTGCCGAATCAACGTTGGTTGCCCAGTCTCAGATGGCAGTGGGGACTAATGCCACTGGGGGCTTTGCGGTGACGGCTAATGGCAGGCCCATGAGCGCGGGGACAAGCATCATTGAACCGTTGGACGAGCCGAGTGAAAGTAAAAAAGGGGTGAATCAGTTTGGCATAAACCTGGTGGAAAATAGTGCTCCACTGGTGGGGGCCGATCCTGAAGGAGACTGGGCAAATGCTGTACCGGCGACTGATTACGGTGTCCCTAATAAATATAAATACATACCGGGCGATGTCATTGCCTATTCGCCGAATGTTAGCTTAATGAAAAAATTCACAGTCAGCTACATTGTTAATTCTAGGGACGATTTACGGGCTGGTGTATATAGCACAACGATTACCTATATCGCTAGTGGACGATTTTAATATTGGTAGTGTACAATAAAGCTTATATTTATAGTAAGTAAGCTTGAGGGGGAGAACAAGTGAAACATATTAAAAGTGTTATGGCTGTTGTTTGTGCGGCGGTGACCATAACAGGCTACATACTACCTGCCGTCACGGCCTCGGCGGTCTCTTCGGCATCGCTAAGCATTGTGCCAAAAAAGAACTACACCATTGAAGCCGGTAAGACGGTTAATGATACGCTAGTCATACGCAACCTGGATAAAGAAGCACCACTGGAGCTTTCTTTAAGTGTTGTGGATTTTACTTTTGACGATGACAGTGGCACTCCTAAATTAATGCTGGAAGAAGGTGCGCCACAGACCACCTGGTCATTAAAGCCATTCCTAGCAGTACCTCGCCAGGTGTCAATTGAGCCCAATGGCAGCAAAACGCTTGATATGAGTGTTTCAGTACCTGAAGGCCATGGTGCTGGCAGCTATTACAGCGCTATTGTGTATTCATCGGGCGAGCCGGTAGACGGCGGCAACGTCGGCCTTAGCGCTTCGGGTGTTACCTTAGTGTTTGCCTCGATTCCGGGCACCGTTAACGAGAACTTGAGACTGGAAAAATTTGGTATGTTTGATGCTGTTGCTAAATCCGGCAAGGGTAATTACATGACTTTTTCGATGGATCAGCCGCAAACACTTGCTTATACTATTAAAAATGAGGGTAATGTGACGGCCAGTCCAGTTGGTAGTATCACCATCACCGATATCTTTGGACGCGAGCGGTTAATTACCGACGTCAATCCGAATAGCTCATTAGCGCTAATCGGCCAAAGCCGCACATTTAATTCTTGTATAAAATTGAAGTCACAGGCAGTTGATTTTGATGGCACAAGGTCCGAAGCGCGTCAATGCGACAATCCGGGCATGTGGCCAGGCTTTTACAGGTTGTCGCTTAACTTGTTTTATGGTCAAAATGGCAACCGCACCCAAGAAATCACTGGTAGCTCAGTGTTTTGGTATATGCCAATGTGGTTTATCGTTGTTCTTATCGTTGGTCTTGGTGCGCTCGCATTTGGTATTTGGCGCGTTGTTCGCATGGTGCGTCAAAAACTCTACGGTCCAAAAATAAGGAAAGTTTCGCAGCGCCGGTAGTCTGCCTATCTTAGGGAGTGGGCACGATAAAATAAGCATGACTACGATACAAAAGATGG
>CALEKV010000176.1 GCA_937902525.1 uncultured Candidatus Saccharibacteria bacterium
GTACGGCATACGCCGCGCAGATTGCTGCCGAAAAAGCAGCCGAATTAGCCAAGACGGGTTACGGCGTGAGCACAGTTGACGTATTCGTAAATGGCGTCGGCCTGGGTCGTGACTCAGCTATCCGCACACTTCAAAACTACGACATCACTGTAAATAGTATTAAAGATGTGACAGGCGTACCTCATGGCGGCGTCCGTCCACGTAAGGCGAGGAGGGCATAACTATGGCACGTGACACAAGCCCAATCGTTAAACAAAGCCGCCGTGAAGGCGTGGCTTTACACCCTAAAGCACATAAAATCATGGCACGCAAAAGCGGCATACCCGGTGAACACGCCGGCGGTCGCCAGAGCAAACCAAGCATGTACGCCACACAATTGCGTGAAAAGCAAAAAGTGCGCCGCATGTACGGCTTACTTGAAAAGCAATTTGCTAAACTTATGAACGAAGCTGGCCGCAAGAAAGGCTTGGCTGGTGAAAACCTGCTGCAGTTATTGGAACGCCGCGTAGATAATGCTGTGTATCGCGCTGGCTTTGCCACTAGCCGCCGCGGCGCTCGACAGCTGGTAAGTCACGGCCACTTTGAGCTAAATGGCCGCCGCATCGACATTCCGTCAATTCGCCTTAGTGCGGGTGACGTTCTAACTGTTCGCACTAAAAGCCAAAAAACTGGTTATTTTGCAAATCTAAACGACGTCATCAACAACTCGCTACAGCAGCCACTTAGCTGGCTGAAGAGCGATGCTAAAAAGATGAAAATCGAAGTTACTGGCCTGCCAAAGCGCGAAGAAGCCGAAACCGATATTAATGAGCAGCTAATCGTTGAGTACTACTCACGTTAAAAAGGGTAAGGAGATATAGCAAATGTCTAAAATAATTCACAATCCAGCGCTCGCCAGTATCGAAGAAAATGGCGCCAATAGTGCAACGTTTGTCATCGAACCATTGCACGCTGGTTACGGCAATACCCTTGGTAACAGTCTGCGCCGCGTGCTCCTTAGTAGCATTCGCGGTGGCGCAATTGTTGCTTTTCGCATTGAAGGTGCAAGCCACGAGTTTACAACTGTAGCCGGTGTCAAAGAGGATGTCGTTGACATCATGCTGAATTTAAAAGGTGTGATTGTTAAAGTTTATGGCGACGAACCAATTGAACTACGCCTAGAAGCAAAAGGTAATGGCGAAGTCAAAGCCGGCGATATTAAAGCAACTGCCGATGTTGAAATCATCAATCCAGAACATGTTATTTGTACTATTGACGATCCAAAGGCTAACGTTGTCATGGATATTGTTGTCGACAGTGGCCGCGGCTACCTAACTATTGAGGATGCTTCAGCCTCACGCGTACACAGTGACATGATCGCTCTAGACGCCGCCTTTAGCCCAGTGACTCGTTGCCGTTTTAAGGTTGACGCTACCCGTGTTGGCCAAGAAACCAACTTGGACAAACTTGAGCTAACCGTAGAGACTAACGGCCTGTTAACGCCGCGTGAAGCGTTTGAAGAAGCCGCCGCAATTTTGGTCAACCAATACACTGCGCTGGCTGGAGCTACCACCGTGGATGCTTTGCCCGCCCTTGGTACCGTCACTAACGATGATGGTGGCGAGCTGAACACCCCAATTGAGGAGCTGGGCTTAAGCGCTCGCACTGCAAACGCACTGATCAACAACGATATTCGCACCGTTCACGACTTAGTGACACTAAGCGAACAAGACTTGCGTGAGCTAAAGGGCTTTGGCAGCAAAGCGCTCGATGAAGTAAAAGATAAACTAGCGGAGTTAGAACTGTAATATGCATAGGCACGGATACGTAGGCCGTAAATTTGGCCGCACCACAGATCAACGCCGTGCGCTCATTAAGGGCCTTGCCACTAGTTTAGTGATGGAAGGTAAGATTGAAACTACCTTGCCAAAAGCTAAAGAGCTCACGCGTTATATAGAAAAGTTAATAACCAAAGCCAAAAAGGGTGACCTTGCAAACCGCCGTAGGGTGATTGCAGGCCTTAGCACCCAAGTTGCCGCCTTTAAGTTAGTGGACGAAATCGCTCCGCAGCTTGCTAGCCGCACTAGTGGGCACGTGCGTGTAGAGCGCACCAGGCTACGCATTGGCGATGGCGCGCAAATGGCGATAATTGAGTTTGTAGATGAACTCAAGCCCATGCCAAAAGCGGAACCGCAGGCTGAAAAGCCCACAGCAAAACCTGCTGTAAAAAAGGAGGCTAAGTAATGGCCGATTACAAAACGTTTTCACAAAAACCAGCTGATGTGAATCGCCGCTGGGTCTTAATTGACGCAGAAGGCGCACCACTTGGCCGCGTCGCAACCGAAATTGCAAAATACCTGATTGGTAAGTACAAGCCGACCTATACGCCACACGTTGATGGAGGTGACTACGTAGTAGTTGTTAATACTGAAAAGGTAGCTGTCACTG